>JAEEGY010000192.1 GCA_016280565.1 Fretibacterium sp. | reverse complement strand
GCGATAAACGATTCTCCCCAGGTGATGGCCCTGCTTCTGAGCCAGGGGGCCTCCGCTTCTGTCCAGGACAAGGCGGGGCGAACTCCGCTGTGGATGGCGGCGGCACGGGGCTGCGCTCAGTGCGTGGAGCTCCTTTTGGAGGCCGGGGCACCCGCGGACACCCCCAACCGGGAGGGTATCACGCCGCTTCAGGCGGCCTGTGAACACCCCAACGCTGCGGTGATCCGCCTTTTGGTGGAGGCCGGAGCGGACGTGGACCGGCGGGATCTGCACCGCTATACGCCGGCGATGCGGGCTGTGGCGGCAGGGACGGATGCGGAGGTGCTGCGTGCCCTCATCCTTGGAAAAGCAGATTTACTGGCGGAGGATGACCAGAACCGTTCGGCGATCTTCCTCGCGGTCTCAAACCCTTCGATCTCAACCGATGTAGTGGAACTGCTGCTGAAGAACGGAGACATCGACACCCGCGACAGTGGTCTGATGACCCCGCTGATGGAGGCCTGCCGCGCACACAACCTTCCCACGGTTCGACTGCTTCTGGAGAAGGGAGCTGATCCGGCGCTCAGGGATAAGAGCGGTTGGATGGCTGTAACGTTCGCTGTGATGTCGAACGCCGGCCCTGAACTGCTGCGGCTTCTGGCTGGTTTTGGCGCGTCCCTTGACATGGAGACGCGGGACGGGATCACCCCTCTCATGCTCGCCGCCCACGATCCGGCGCAGATGGAGGGATTGAAGTCATTGATCTCAGCCGGTGCCAGCGTCAACTATCAGAACCGTATGGGCATGACGGCCCTGATGGCCGCCGCCGTATCGGGCAATGTGCCGGCGGTAAGAGAGCTGCTTGTCCTGAGTGCAGATGTCTCGCTGCGGGACTGGGAAGGGATGACGGCCCTTGCCCAGTCTGTGCAGGCCCAGGGGGACAATACGGAGATCATGAAACTCCTGATCGGCGCCGGGGCTGAGGTGGATACGCGTGCGGAGCGGGAGATGACCCCCCTGATGGACGCGGCGCTCCGGAACTGCACCTGGGCCGCGAAGGTCCTTCTGCCCGCCGGGGCGGATCCCGCGGCGAGGGACTTCATCGGCTGGACGCCGCTGCACTTTGCCGCCCGAGCCAGGCCGGAGGGACTGGCGGCGGAAGCCGGGACGGAGTGTCTGGCACAGCTCCTTTCGGCAATAAAAGGCTCACCCGACCTGCCCGACAACGGGGGGACGACGCCCCTGATGGTCGCGGCGGCCAGCGGCAACGCGCCCGCGGTACGGCTGCTCCTGGAAGCAGGGGCGGACACATCAAGGACCGACAGGACGGGGCGGGATGCCCTGGGCTATGCCCGGCTGAGAAACGCTAAAGACTGTATTCCCCTGTTGGAGGGGCGCTGAGTTTGTGCTATACTCAGCTATGTTGTTTCCAGTTTTCTTTGGAGTTTTCAGGGGGGCAGTGTCCCCCTGAACTTCAATGAAATAAGAGGTTGAGTTGAGCAGATGAGCCGCGTTGTTGCCCTGATTGGACCTACTGCCGTTGGCAAGACGGCATTGAGTCTGGATATCGCAGAAAAATCAAGCGCCCGGGGACTGCCCCCGGTGGAGATCGTTTCTGTGGATTCCCGGCAGGTCTACCGTTATATGGATGTGGGCACGGATAAGGTTTCCCTCACTTCTCGCCGTGAGATCCCTCATCATTTGATCGACATTGCAGACCCCGACGAGCCCTTCTCGGTTTCCGCGTTTGTTGAGGGAGCAGTGGATGCGGTGCGGCGCATCACGGCCCGCGGCCGTGTCCCTCTCTTTGTGGGGGGGACGCCCTTCTACTACAACGCCCTCTTCCACGCATCCATGAATACCTCGCTTCCCCACGATCCGGAGGTCCGCCGCCGCTATGAGGAGCGGGCCGCTCAGGAGGGGGCCGTGGCGCTACACGCGCAGCTGGGCTCTGTGGACCCTGTCACGGCAGAGCGTCTTCACCCCAACGACATCCGCCGCGTCTCCCGCGCCCTTGAGATATGGGAGCTGACGGGGACGCCGCCCTCACAGCTCTATGCGGAGGGGGAAAAACTGGACTTTGGCTTCGACGTCCTCTATATCGCCCTGACCCGCCCGCGGGCGGAGCTCTTTGCCCGCATTGCAGACCGTTTGTCGGAGGAGTTTTCCTCCGGGTTCCCCGAGGAGGTCACGTGGCTGTTAGAGCACGGATTTGACGAGCGTTTTCCCCCCATGCAGGGCTTAGGTTACCGTGAGCTGGCGGCCTGGCGCCGGGGAAAGATGAGCCTTGACGAGGCCCTTGAGGGGGCTGTGGCCCGGACCCGCGCTTTTTGCCGCCGCCAGATGACGTGGTTCAGTAAATTTGGGCCCGCCTTGTGGTATGATATCTCTGAGTTGTCCGCGTCTCAGCTTGTTGACGGGGTCGTGGAGGCGGTGCTGTCCCATCTCGATGGGACGGAGGAGGCGGTGTCGTGAAAGAAGTCGTCAGAGCCGGCCACGCGGGGTTCTGCTTCGGAGTGAAGCGCGCGGTGGACGCCATTCGGAGCGCGTTGGAGCGCGGTGAGACCAACGTCTGGACCATTGGGCTCCCCATCCACAACCCGCAGGAAGTGGAACGGCTTCAGGCGATGGGGCTGAAGGTCGCCCAGAGCGAGGCGGAGGTCCCCGCCGGGGCGAGGGTCTTTATCCGGGCTCATGGGGAGTCGCGGGCTGTATTGGCGGCCCTTCGGGACAAGGGAGCGGAGGTCGTCGAGACGACGTGCCCCTTCGTCAGCCGGGCCCAGGAGCTGGCCAGCTCCCTTTCGGAGGAGGGGTATCACATCGTCCTCCTTGGGGACCGGAACCACCCGGAGATCCGCGGGATCATCGGGCATGTGAACGGCGCGGAGGACAGCCTGGACGTCGTGGCTAACGAGGCCGAGGCGGAAGCCCTGCCCCGGCGGGGGAAGATGGCCCTCATCTCCCAGACGACGCAGAGGGAGGAACGCCTGTCCGCCGTGGCAGGGGCCCTGGTGCGCCGGGCGGGAGAGCTCCATGTGTGCAACACGATATGCCGGGCGACGGTGGAGCGCCAGGAGGCAGTGCGTGCCCTGGTGGGGTGCGTGGACGGCGTGGTCCTCATCGGGGGACGCGCCAGCGCCAACACGGGCAAGCTCCGAGACATTGCTGCAGCCAGCGGCCTGGACGTCCTCTGGGTGGAGGATGCCGGGGAGCTGGAGGACAACGCGGGATGGTTCGAGGGCAGAAAAAGGATTGGTATTGCCGCGGGGGCAAGCACGCCCGAGTGGCTTATCAATGATATAAGCAGTAAAATCGCGAGTATGCCTGTGCCCGTTGGGGTATAGGTAGTCAAGGGGGATTATGGGTTATGGATCAGGAAATGAACAACGTGGATCAGGCAGTGCAGGGTGAGGTGCGTGAGCCCGCCGCTCAGGAGGGCGAGACGATGCAGGATATGCTGGACCAGTATATGGACAGCACAGGCCGCCTTCGTAAGGGCGATATCCGCACCGGCACCGTCATTGATGAGACGGAGAACGGCTGGCTGGTCGACGTGGGGTTCAAGTGCGAGGGGGTCCTCCCCTCGAAGGAGTGGACGCACCGCGTCCTGGTCGAGGATGTTGAGAAGCCCAAGCCGGGCGACCAGATCGAGGTAGAGGTCATCAACGTCCGCGAGGGCGAGGAGGCGCAGCTCCTTCTCAGCCGCTGGCGCCACGAGTTCGACCGCCGCTGGGCCGAGTTCGAGGAGAAGGCGGCCCAGAACGAGACGCTCCTGGTCAAGGGGCTCCGCAAGGTCAAGGGCGGCCTGATGGTTGCGTGCTGCGGCCTTGAGGGGTTCATCCCCGTATCCCACCTTGCCGGCAACGGAAAGGGCGTCAACCTGGCGAACTTCATCGGCCAGGAGTTTGAGGTGAAGCCCCTGGAGAGGGATCGCCGGAAGCACCGTCTCGTCTTCTCCCGCAAGGACCTTGTGGAGAAGGAGGCTGCCGAGCAGCGCGCCAAGTTCTATGACGAGGTGCACGAGGGCGACGTTATTGAGGGCGAGGTCAGCAGCATCACCGATTTCGGCGTTTTTGTGACCATCGGTGCGATGGACGGCCTGGTCCATGTGAGCGAGATCACCTGGAAGCGCAACGTGCGTATCCGCGACCTCTACAAGAAGGGCGACAAGGTGACGGTCAAGGTCATCGGCATCGACAAGGAGAAGGACCGCATCTCCCTCAGCATCAAGCAGGTGGAGGGCGACCCGTGGGATACGGTGAGCGAGCGCATCCATAAGGATGATGTCATGAGAGGGCCCATCACCAACCTGACGGAGTTCGGCGCTTTTGTGGAGCTGGAGCCCGGCATCGAGGGCCTTGTCCACATCGGCGACATCAGCTGGGCCCGGATCCAGAAGCCGCGCGATGTGTTCCGCAAGGGCCAGGAGATCGAGGTGCTGGTGTTGGACGTGGATACGGTGAAGCGCCGCATCAGCCTTGGGTATAAGCAGCTCAACGACCCGTGGCGCGAGATCGACAAGCGCTACACCGTGGGGCAGGACATCTCGGTCAAGGTCGTGCGCCTGGCGGAGTTCGGCGCGTTTGTCGAGGTCGAGGAAGGGGTCGAGGCTCTCATCCATATCTCGCAGCTCAGCACGAAGCGCGTGGAGAAGCCCGGCGACGTTCTGAAGGAGGGGCAGGAGGTCGTGGCCCGCGTGATCGAGGTCAACCCCGGCCAGCGCAGGATGCGTCTTTCCCTCAGCGCTCTGGAGGCTCCTGCAGTGGAGGAGCAGCAGCCGGAGACTCAGGCAACGAACACGGCAGCAGCTCCGGCCGGAGCGCCCCAGCAGCCTAAGAAGAAGCAGCAGGAGGGCAAGGAGGGCCGCCGCGGCGGCGGGCAGCGCCAGCAGCGCGAAGCTGTCCTTGACGAGGACACGCTTTCGTACAACCCCTTTGCCGAGGCCTTCAAGGGCCAGGACTTTGGGGAGTAAGCGGCAAATTCGAATATGTAGTAAGACACGGGGAACGGCGTGAGCCGTTCCCCGGTGTTTAATTCCAAATCGGACTTAGAACGAGGAAATGGGGGATGCGCGATGGAACACGGCTG
>JAEEGY010000191.1 GCA_016280565.1 Fretibacterium sp. | reverse complement strand
TCGCCCGCGGCGGCCGGCCGGCGGAGCTGATGGAGGCCTTTCACAAGTTTCTCACAACTCGGGGCCTTTGGCTGGACCGCATGACCGCGGCAGCAGACTACCCGGAGTTGGATGAGACCATTCGAACCACGGCCTCCGCCATCGAGACCGTCAAGGAAAAGGTCATCACACTGCGGGAACTGCTGCCCAACCTGGGACCAATTGGTCAGGAAAAGTTCAAAGGCGAACACGCATTTGACTTTCTTGAGACCTGGTGCCGGCAGAGTAACACCCGCCCTCCCCTGCCCCTGAACGGGGCGGTCCACCTCTACGCCGGACAGCCGCCAGTTCTGGCCTCTCATCCCGTTTGGATTATGTTGGATATAACACAACAAACCTGGCCGGGCAATATCCCCAGTTCTCCGCTGCTGGATGCTGCGGAGCGGGAGCGGCTGGACCAGAACGGCGCTCACCTCCCCTCTGCCCACGACAAAGCCATGCAAAGGGAAGCCCTCTTCCGCCGCCTGGTCCAGACGGGGGAGTCCCTCACGGTGTTGTCCCGCTCCGAGCTGGACGAGGACGACCGGCCTCTGGCGCGTTCTCCCTTCATTGATCGGTTCGAGAAGGACATGAAGGATTGGAGGATAAAGACCCTGCCCCTTGTGCCCATCGAGGTTCTGACCGGCAAAGACGAGCTCCTCTTCCAGGACATCGACCCGGAGGCCCCGCGTTTCGGACGCACTCCCCCCGTCATCCGCGACGAGGGAGGGGGAGACAGTCAGATCCGGACCCTGGCTGTCAGCGACCTCAAGGAGCTCCTGAGCTGCCCGGCGCTCTGGTGGCTCCGGCGCCGGGGGCGGCTCAGGGAACGCACCCTGGAACTTGCCACCGTGGCAGACTGGGGCACCCTGAGCCACGTTCTCTGGCAGCAGGTCTGGCAGAAGTTCAAGACCTCCCGCGACCCCGCGCAGTTTCCCTCTCATGTGCGGGAGGAGTGGGAACGGCTGCTTTCCGGAGAGGGCCCCTACGAGCCCTTCTCTCGCTTCACAAGGGACCGCCGCCTTCAGCGCCGGTTGGAGAACCTACATTTTCGCATCCTCCGCCTGGGAGACACACAGGGGCGAATCCTGGAGAGGCTCTATCGGTTGGGCTTCCAACACAAGGATATCCGTCTGGAGGAGGAGGCAAAGTTGAGCCTCGAACTGAATGACATCACATTTGTTGGTCAATGCGACCGCATCGAAATCTTGGAAGGCAAACAAGGTGGTTCCGTTGCCCTTATCACAGACTACAAGGAAAGCCGGGCGGAGAAGTACGAGAAGGGGATGTCCATAAAAAGTTGCCCCTGGAACACGTCCGAACGAGAGAAGTTTTGTTGGGGGCTCCAACTTTCAGCCTATGCCGTCATATTTGAGGAGCAACATCCAAACATTCCCCTCGTTGGGGTGAGCTTTTTGGGTCATGAAGACGGACATCTGGCCGGGACTTTCACGCCGGAGGTTCTGGAGGCCTTTGCCCCGGAGAGCCATTCTTCAAAGAAGTTGTCTCTTCCACTGACAGAGCGCGAGGATGAGGCGAGGTACGCGCTGCAGTGCGCGGCTTCCCTTCTGCACGCCGGGGAGTTCCGGCCGTTCTACGACTCCGATCTTTGCCGGACCTGCGGCATGAAGGGCGTCTGCCGCCGGAGTGAGTTCCGCGGCGAGTCGCTCTTAGCGGATGACGACGACACGGCGGAGACGGAGTAAAACTATCTGCATATAAACCCCGCGTTTTTTATGCAGATATCCTCGCTTTTCTGCATAAAGATTCCCCTCTTTATATGCAGATAAATATGCAAAAGAGGGGCTTGAAAGCCCCTCTTCTTGTTCTGAGTACAACAAATATTACTTTACGCTGCTTCCCTTGCGGCCTCCTCGGCCAGGGCGCGCTGTCCCTGTTCAAACCACTCTTTGCCCTCCACAAGGCGCGCCACCATCATCGCGGAGCAGGTGTCACCCGTTGCGTTGACCATCGTGGCCGCAGGGTCAACCAGGAACCCGATCGTCGCAACGATGGGGAAGGCCTCAGGCGGGAAGCCGTAGAGGCTGACGATGAGCATCTCCCCCACCAGGCCGCCCCCGGGGATGCCGGACAGCACGATACCGGAGAGCACGGCCACGGCCACCGCGCTGGCGATGGTTCCCGCGCCCTCAAGGGGCATGTTGAAGATGCCGAACAGGAAGGCGATCTTGAGGATTCCGCTGAGGCAGGAGCCCTCCATGTGGGCCGTGGCCCCGATGGGGAGGACGACCTCGCTGATGTCGTCGGGGATTCCGATGTTATGCGCGGCCTCCAGGTTCACCGGCAGGGTGGCGACGCTGCTGCCCGTGCCGAGCGCTGTCAGCGACGGGGACAGGATGTTCCGCCAGAAGGTCCCGACCCCCTTGCCGCGAGTGGCCCAGAAGGAGTACAGCGTGAAGGCGATGAAGAAATAGCCCAGGGTCGCCACGTGATAGGCGATCATGGCCCGCAGGTAGGAGCCCAGCAGGTTGGGGCCGAAGTCCCCCACCAGCGCCGCGAAGTAGGCGAACAGCCCGATGGGCGCGTAGTACATGATGATCCCCACCAGCTTCAGCATGGCCTCGCCCAGGGTGTTGATGGCCTTGGCGACGGAACGGCCCTTCTCGCCCAGCATCTGGAGGCTGATGCCAAAGAGGATGGAGAATAGGATCAGAGGCAGCATATGGCTGCGGGAGATGAGCTCCGGGAAATCGCCCACCGTAAGGGCCTTGACGATCTGCTCCGGGGTACTGAGGGGCTGGAAGTTCTCCGGCTTAGTCAGCGTGAGCTGCACGCCCTGCGCGGGGGGATAGGCTTTCACGGTGAGGACCATGATAATCGCCGCGATGGCCCCCGTCACCAGGAACACCCCCACCAGGGAGCCCATGACGTTCCGCAGTCTCTTCATCGAGGACATATTCGCCACCGCGCCGCACACCGTTGTGAAGACCAGCGGCACCACGATCATGAACATGGCGTTGATGAAGATATCCCCCAGCGGCTTGAACACCAACGCGTCGCCGCCCATCTTCGCCCCGGCCACGCTGCCCAGGGCAATCGCGGCCAGCAGGATCAGAGGAAAGCGATACGACTTCCAAAAGCTGTTCTTCTGTTGCGCCATAAAACTCACTCCTTAAGAAAATATCCCCCCCTTTACAGACCAGGTGGGGGGAAGAAAGACTCATTTTATCACAGGCGCGAAAAAAAATAAAACCCCGCGCGTGCAACTGAAAAATATTTTATACGATCAGCCACTTCAGGCACAGCCCCGCGACGGCGGCCAGCAGGATAATGAGCTGGGGGTAGGTCTTGAAGGGGCGGAACCTGGAAAGATACCAGCACCCCACGGCCAGCGCCACAAGCACAATCCCGCTGAACAGGGCGTGGAACGAGTCGAAGGACGGCAGGATGGGGCGCAGCAGCGTGCAGAACGCCGCCAGCAGCAGTCCCGCCACCGCCGGGCGCAGGGCCTTCTGGAAGGCAGCGACCTTCTTCTGCACGCCCTCCGACGCCCGGGAGATCAGCCACAGCAACAGCGCAATAATCAGCAGCGGCGTCCCCACCAGGGCGATGGTGGCCCACCAGGAGCCCCAGAAACCGCTGAGCCGGTAACCCACGAACGTGGCGGAGTTGAGCGCTATGGGGCCGGGCGTCATCTGAGCCAGGGCGATGGTCTGGCTGAACATCGCCTCCGTCAGCCAGGGGCGCATGGTGACGAGCTCATGGTGGATGAAGGGGATCGTCGCCAGCCCTCCGCCAAAGGCCCCCAGCGCCACCTTGGCAAAGACCGCCATCAATGTAAAGATCGTGCTCATGCGGCCTCAGCCTCCTTTCGGAACATCCGGGCCCCGGCGACCGAGATAAGGGCCCCCAGGATCAGCGCCAGGAATGGATGGATGTCCCAACTCATTATCGCCCAGGCCGTCGCGAAGAAGGCCACAATGGGAATGACACTCACCCGGCAGTGATGGTGGAAATGCCAGCCCTTTTTCGTCCCCTCCTCTTCCTCCGACTCATCGCTGCCGATGGACAGGGCCATCGACATGGTGGCGGTGGTGTTGGGGTCATCCACCAGCACGGAGGACTTGATCATCTTCCAGAGGGAGTTCCACACCACGGCCACCACACCGGCGGAGGCGCCCAGGAAGAAGGCGATCATCCAGGGGTTGGTCAGGTAGCTGATGATGAGGGACGAGAGGAGGAGGATCACGAAGAACGGGGCTGTGGCTGTTCCCAGGACCGCCACCAGCGCTCCGGACCAGCCCTCCATCGCCTTGCCAGCCACGAAGGAGAGGTTTGTGGCGATGGGACCCGGCACGGCCGTCGCCAGGACGATCATGTCCGCGATCTCCTCGTCGGAGAACTCCCCGGTGGCCCGCACCTCGGACTCGATGACCCCCAGCATGACGATCCCCCCGCCGATGGTGAAGGCCCCGATCCTCAGGAACCGCGTATAAATAGACAACAAACGACGAAACATCTTTGAGCTCCTTTCATCGTGCATATACTCAACAGGTAAATGATAGAACAAAGCTC
>JAEEGY010000190.1 GCA_016280565.1 Fretibacterium sp. | reverse complement strand
GTTTGACGGGCACGACATCTTCACGGTGGGGGAGGCCAACGGCGTCGCGCCGGAGGAGCTGAAGGACTGGGTCGGCGAGAAGGGCGTCTTTAATATGCTCTTCGAGTTCAGTCACATGCTCCTGTCCTTCCAGGAGGGGGAGGTCTGGTGCCATCCCCGGGAGCCGTTGGGGAACCCGCCGGAGGGCTGGAAGCTGACGGAGCTGAAGAGGGCGCTCACGGCCAGCCAGGCCGCGACGCGAGACAATGGCTGGTATCCCATCTTCTTTGAAAATCACGACCAGCCCCGGAGCGTCGATCACTTCTTCCCCAGGGGCGCGGACCCCAGGAAGGCCGCAAAGGCCATGGCGGCGGTGCTGCTGACGCTGCGGGGGACGCCGTTCATCTATCAGGGGCAGGAGCTGGGTTTTACCAATGTGGCATGGCCGTCTATCGAGGATTACAACGACATTTCCTCTCATGGTCAGTATGAGTTCGCGCTGAAGGAGGGCTTTGCCCCGGAGCAGGCGATGGGCTTTGTGCATCTCTTCAGCCGGGACAACGCCCGGACCCCCATGCAGTGGGACGCCAGCGCCAACGCGGGTTTCTCATCAAAAGGGGCGAAACCGTGGCTGCCTGTCCATGACGATTACGCTGCCGTCAACGCGGAGGCCGAGGCCGGGGACCCGGACTCCGTGCTGTCCTGGTACCGGAAGCTGGTGCAGTTCCGCCAGGAGCACAAGGAGCTGACCGCGGGGGATTACGAGGAGCTGATGCCGGAGAGCGAGGAGGTCTTTGCCTTTGCCCGCACGCTGGGCGACTCCCGGCTCGTCACGGTGGTGAACTTTTCCCTCAATGAAGTGACCCTTCCGGAGGAACTTATCGAAGGGAGGACGCTCCTTTTGAGCAGCGCGGGCGGGGAGGCCGGCCGTCTGGCCGGCAACCTGCTGCGTCCGCTGGAGGCCCGCGTCTATGGAGCCATGAAGGAATAGGCGCCGGGCGAGGGGGCCGGTGTCAGAAAAAATGAAGGATTTACTGTATAATTTAACAAAGACTGTTGTGCCCCGCCGGGGCGAATGTGAAGCGTGGAGGGGATGCTCATGAAAAAAATCTTTGTCCTTATCTGCCTGTTCCTGGCCGCAGGGTGCGCGGGGGCAGCTCAGCCGGAGATCCTGATTCAGCCGGGCTACGGCCTTGCGTATGATGCGGCTGTCATGGGAGCCTACCAGCGGCCCTACGCCATGAACTTTGAGATATGGAAGCCTGAGGGGCTTCCCGCCGGGTGGTATGCCACCTTCGACGGTTTCCCTGTGGCGCAGATAAGGGAGAACTTCTGGGTGTACGGCCAGGTGGGGATGGACGGGGCCCTTGTCCCGACGGACGTGCTGGTGGGGTCTGTGATCCCGTCGGACGTGCCGGGGCTTGTCCGCGTTGCCGCCTCGTGGAGGGGCAGGATGATCCTGGACAGCCCGGCGTTTCGGAAGATATTGAATCATCACTGCGACCGCATGGGCATCCTGAGCGATCCGCTGATGAGGACGGCCGTCGCCTGGAACACGATGAAACCCGACGTGTGGGTGTGGCTGGGAGACCGCTGGAAGAGGATCACGCCCAACCCCGGCGAGTACGCCTGGCAGGCGCTGAAACGCCACCGCGCGTGGATTAGCGAGGAGTTGCGCAGAAACAAGATATGGTGGTTCGGCGGGGAGGCCGACGAGCTGGCTGACCTGGCGCGCCAGTGGGGGATGCTGTGGGGCGGCTCCATGGGCATGAACACGCTGACCGCCTACCGCACGGACAGCGGAAATGATTCCACCACCAGAGAAACGACCACCACGGCCAGCAGCGCCCCGTCCCCTGGATCCCCCGTGGACGACGGCAACAACAACCGCGGCGACTGGGACGTTGGGGACGATTGACGGCGAGGGACGATGGAATGAAGAAAAATTATAAAAAGTTCGATCTTGAGGGAGACGCCGACGAGCTTCTGGACCGGGCCTATGAGTCCGAGGACGAGGCGGAGGTGGAGGCGCTGGTGGAGCGGGCCCTTGAGCTGGAGCCCGACAACCCGGAGGCGCTCCTGCTCCGCGCGGACCTGACGGACGACGACGAGGAGCGCCTGTCGATCCTCAGGGGGGCGCTGGAGGCTGTTCGTGTGGTCCTTAAGGATATGGAGGTCGAGCCGGAGGATTTCGCAGAGGACGAGCTGGGCCTTGTCTATCTGGCGCTGCTCCAGCGGGCGGCCTTTACGTTCTTCTCAGTGGGCGAGGACGAGGAGGCGCTTCACGCGGCGGAGGAGCTGCTGCGTTACGACCTGGAGGACAATGGCGCGTCGCGGAACCTCTACTATCGCATTCTGGTGGAAAAGGGCGAGTGGCAGCGCATTTTGGACGCGACGGAGCAGGACGTCGACCACCAGCTGGGCTGGGCCTACTCCCGCCTTGCTGCGGCCTTTATGCTGGGAGATCGCCCGGCTGCCGCCCGGATGTTCTGGGATGCAGTCATCATGTCCCCCAACGTGCCCTTCTACATGCTGGGTTATTTCCCGGAGCCGGAGGGGGAGTCGGAGGCGGAGGAGGAGGACTTCAACTTCGCAACGCTCTATGCAGACGTCTGGAATGCCTCCCGTGACCTGCTCAACTGGTTCTCCCGCGGGGTCATCCTGTTCGGTCTGCTCTCCGGCCGGTTTGGGGAGGAGCAGGACAGTATGCTGGAGATCCTGACCTCCCTTGGAGGCCGTGCGGAGTACGACAAAATGAGCGCACTGATAATGGACAGCGACGACGCGGCGATCATCGAGACCCTGGCCGCGCATCACTGCCTGGCGGCCGGCGGAGCAGAGGAGGAGGAAAACCATGAAAAACGTACCCAGTGACATTGAAATTGCCCAGGCAGCGAAGCCCAGACCTGTTGTTGAGATCGCCGCGAAGCTGGGCATCTCCGAGGACGAGCTGGAGCTCTACGGAAAATACAAGGCCAAGGTGTCTCCGAGCGTTCAAAAACGGCTGGCGGATAAGCCGGACGGCAAACTCATCTTAGTGACGGCCATCACGCCGACCCCGGCGGGCGAGGGCAAGACCACCACCAGCGTGGGGCTCACCGACGGGCTGAATAAAATTGGCAAAAAGGCCTGCGTGGCCCTGCGGGAGCCCTCCCTTGGTCCCAGCTTTGGCATCAAGGGCGGGGCGGCGGGGGGCGGCTATGCCCAGGTTATTCCCATGGAGGACATCAACCTGCACTTCACGGGGGACCTCCACGCCATCACCACGGCCCACAACCTCTGCGCCGCGATGCTGGACAACCACCTTCAGCAGGGCAACGAACTGAACATCGACCCGCGCCGGGTGGTGTTCCGCCGGGTGATGGACCTGAACGAGCGCGCGCTGCGCAATATCATCATCGGCCTGGGCGGGCGGCTGAACGGCGTGCCGCGGGAGAGCGGCTTTGACATCACCGTGGCCTCGGAGGTCATGGCGATCCTCTGCCTTGCCAGCGATCTGATGGACCTGAAGGCCCGGTTCTCCCGGATGGTGCTGGCCTACACCTACGAGGGAAAGCCCGTCACCGCGGCGGACATCGGAGCGGCGGGGGCCATGGCGGCACTGATGAAGGACGCCATCAAGCCCAACCTTGTGCAGACACTGGAGGGTTCCCCGGCCTTCATTCACGGCGGGCCCTTCGCCAACATCGCCCACGGGTGCAACAGCGTCCAGGCCACGCGCCTGGGCCTCAAGACGGCGGACTACCTCGTCACGGAGGCGGGGTTCGGCGCGGACCTGGGGGCAGAGAAGTTTTTGGACATCAAGTGCCGCATGGCGGGGTTAGTTCCCTCGGCGGTGGTGGTGGTAGCGACGGTCCGGGCGCTGAAGATGCATGGCGGCCTGGCAAAGACGGAACTGGGCAAGGAGGACCTGAAGGCCCTTGCTGCGGGCATCCCCAACCTCCAGAAGCACATCGAGAACATCCAGAAATACGGCCTGCCCGTCGTCGTGGCCATCAACCGCTTCCCGCTGGACACGGAGGCGGAACTGGCCCTTGTGGAGGAAAAATGCCGGGAGCTGGGCGCGTCCTTCGCGCTCTCCGAGGTGTGGGAGAAGGGCGGCGAGGGCGGCATGGAGCTGGCCCGCAAGGTCGTCGAGGCCTGTGAAAAACCGTCTGATTTCAAATTCATCTACGACGCCGCCATGAGCCCGAAGGAGAAGATGAACGCCATCGCCCGGGAGATCTACGGTGCTGAGGGCGTGGACTTCACTCCCCAGGCGGAGAAGGACCTGGAGCTCGTTCACGAGCTGGGGATGGATGATCTGCTGGTCTGCATGGCCAAGACGCAGTATTCGCTTTCGGATGACGCGGCGAAGCTGGGGCGTCCCTCGGGCTTCCGCATCACGGTGCGGGAGGTGCGGATCTCCGCCGGAGCAGGGTTCCTCGTGGCGATCACCGGGGCCATCATGACCATGCCCGGCCTGCCGAAGAAGCCCGCGGCCCTCTCCATCGATGTGGACGAGAACGGGAAGATCTCCGGGTTGTTCTGAGTGAAGCTTAAAAATTCAGGGGGGGGGAACGTCCCCCCTGAGCTTTTAATTTTGAGGCGTCTTGTTGCGGGGGCGCCTGTGTGGAGCCCCCGTGCGCTTAAGCTCCTCTGTATGTCATAATTCCCGTAGGAG
>JAEEGY010000189.1 GCA_016280565.1 Fretibacterium sp. | reverse complement strand
TTCCGCTCGGCGGCGGCCCTGGTGAAAGTCATGGGCGGCGTGACGGATCAGCCGCTTTTGACCCGGGAGAAAATGGTGGTGAAGGAGACGTCCAACGGGGGCGTCATCGTCGTGGGTTCCCATACGGCCAGGACCACGGAACAGGTGGAGGCCCTGAAAAACCTGGAGGACATTGAATTTATTGAGCTGAACGCCGGGCTGGTGAAGGACAGCGCGGCCTTTGCGGAGGAAGTGAAGCGCTGCCTTGAAAAGGAGGAAGCCTGCATCAAAGCCGGAAAGACCGTCTGCTGCTACACGACGCGGACCCTCATCACGGCGGACACGGGGGACAAGGAGGACGAGCTGCGTCTCTCCGTGAAGATTTCCGACGCGGTGCAGTCCCTGGTGGGGCGGCTGAGCGTCACCCCGGCCTTTGTGATCGCCAAGGGGGGCATTACCTCCAGCGACGTGGGGGTCAAGGCCCTGGGCGTGAAGCGGGCCAACGTCCTGGGGCAGATCCGGCCGGGCATCCCCGTGTGGCAGACGGGCCCGGAGAGCAAGTTCCCAAAGACGCCCTACGTCATCTTCCCCGGCAACGTCGGGGGTGCGGAGACGCTGAAAGAGGCCGTCGAGATCCTGACGGCGAAAGGATAAGAACATGGCTCAGTGCGTTGTCGTTGCGGACGATCTGACGGGCGGAAACGCCACGGGCGTGCTCCTGGCCCGGATGGGCTACCGGGCCCACACCGTTTTGAACGGGGCAGGGCTGGAACCGGCAGCCCTTAAGGACTGCGACTGCGTGATCTACCCCACGGACAGCCGGGCCGCGAGCCCGGAGGAGGCCGCGTCCCGCGTCAAACGGGCAACGGAGCTCCTGATGGGGGAGGACGTGAAACTCTACTCCAAGCGCATCGACTCCACGCTGCGGGGCAACCTGGGCAGCGAGACGGATGCCATGCTGGACTGCCTGGGGGAGGACTTCATCGCGGTGTCGGCCCCCTGCTTCCCCTCCTCGGGCCGGACGCTGGTGGGGGGCTATCTGCTGGTGGACGGGCTGCCCCTGCACAAGACCAACATCGCCATCGACCCCAAGACGCCGGTCAAGACCTCGGACATGGCGAAGCTGTTCCGGGAACAGAGCAAATATGAGGTGTCGTCCATTTCCTTAAGCGGACTCATGAACGGCAAGCACCGCCTGGCGGACGAGATCAATGCCCTGGCGGACGCGGGCAGGCGCGTCATCGTGATCGACTGCGTGACGGACGACGACCTGAACCTCATTGCCGACGCGGTCATCACGAGCCACAGGAAAGTTTTGGCTGTGGACCCCGGCGCCTTCACGGCGACCCTGGCCCGAAAGCTGGTTACGCCCTATGAGCGCAAGGAACGGCGGAAAATCTTAGCCGTCGTGGGCAGCGTCAACCCCAACACCACGGCCCAGATGGAGGAGCTGTGGCTGGCTCAGCATCCCATCGCCAACGTTTTTGTGGAGACGCGGCGCCTCCTGGAGTCCGAAGGGGAGCGGGAGGCGGAGATCGCCCGGGCGGTGGCCGAGGCCCTGGACAAGGCGCCGCTGAACACCGTCGTCACCGTGACGGGGGATGGCCTCTACCCGGAGAACCGCATCGACTTCGCCCCCTACATGGAGCGGGACCACTGCTCCCTGGACGAGGCCACGGGCCGCATCAACGACTCCATGGCGGAGGCCGCGTGGCGCGTTTTGAAGGGAGAGCCGCTGTTCCGGGGGCTCTACGTCAGCGGCGGGGACGTGACCCAGGCGGTGTGCCGGAAGTTCGGCGCGTCGGGGCTGGAGCTCCAGGACGAGGTGCTGCCCCTTGCAGCCTACGGGCTCTTGCGGGGCGGGGCCTTCGACGGGCTCCACATCGTCACCAAGGGCGGCAGCCAGGGGGGCTCCAACGCCATCAACCTCTGCGTGAACTACTTGAAAGGCAAGTTATTTATATAGGTAAGGGGGAATCTGATTTTATGAACAAGCCAATCATCGCGGTCCCCATCGGCGACCCCGCCGGGGTGGGGCCGGAGATCGTGGTCAAGGCCCTTGTCACCGATATCGTGAAGGGCTGCGCGGACTGCCTCATCGTGGGTGACAAAAAGATCATCGAGAAGGCCATCGCCCTCACGGGGGCGGGGCTGTCCATCCATCTGTGCCGGGACGCCGGGGACGCGGAGTTCAAAGAGGGGGTCCTGAACCTCATCGACCTGGACAACATCGACATGGGGACCTTTGAGTACGGCAAGGTCCAGGCCATGTGCGGGCGCGCCGCCTACGAGTACATCGAGCGGAGCGTCAAACTGGCCATGGACGGAAAGGCCGCGGCCGTGGCCACCACGCCCATCAACAAGGAGGCCCTTCACGCCGCCAATGTCCCCTTCATCGGCCACACGGAGATCTTCGGGGCCCTGACGGGCACGAAGGACCCGCTGACCATGTTCGAGACCAACACTCCGGGGGGCGTCAGCGGGCTCCGGGTGTTCTTCCTGACGCGCCATCTGTCGCTGCTGCAGATGCTGGGGCAGATCAAAAAGGACAGCATCGTGGCCTGCGTCAAGGAGTGCCTCGCGGCGCTGGAGCGGCTGGGCGTGACGGGCGGCACCATGGCGGTGGCGGGGCTGAACCCCCACTGCGGGGAGCACGGGCTCTTTGGCTGGGAGGAGGTCAACGAGATCGCCCCGGCGGTTGAACAGCTCAAGGCGGAGGGGTACAATGTAGCCGGACCTATCGGGGCAGATTCTGTGTTTCACCAGGCGGCGCAGGGGCGTTACAGCAGCGTCCTTTAGCTGTATCACGACCAGGGGCACATCGCGACGAAGACCCTGGACTTTGAGCGGACGATCTCCATCACCAACGGGATGCCGATCCTCCGCACCAGCGTGGACCACGGAACGGCCTTTGATATCGCAGGGAAAAACCGGGTGAGCGAGGTCAGTATGGTCGAGGCCATTCGCCTGGCCGCGAAATACGCCCCGTATTTCACCCGAAATAAGTAAGAAGGGAGACAGTGTAACATGAATGCAGTAAGCGGGAACCAAATGCTCATCGGTCTGTTGATTGGGATCGCCGTCCTGATCTTCCTGGTCCTCAAGACGAAGGTCCAGGCGTTCCTGGCGTTGATCCTCACCACGGTCCTCGTCGGGATCATCGGCGGAATGCCGCTGCTCAACGCGAAATTCATTGGGGCAGATGCCGTGGAGCGCACGGGAAGCGTCATCAACTCCGTCACGGGCGGATTTGGCGGCACGCTGGGCAGCATCGGCATCATCATCGGCTTCGGCGTCATGATGGGACAGCTCTTTGAGGCCACCGGCGCGGCCAGGCGCATGGCCTACACGTTCCTCCGGTTCTTCGGCAAGGGGCGTGAGGAGGAGGCCCTGGCCTTCACGGGCTTCCTGGTGTCCATCCCCATCTTCTGCGACTCCGGCTTCGTGGTCCTGGCGCCCATCGCGAGGGCCCTGTCCAAGGTGACAAAGAAGTCCCTCATCGCCCTGGGCGTTTCGCTGGCGGCCGGCCTGGTCATCACTCACTCCCTTGTTCCGCCGACGCCGGGCCCCCTGGGCGTGTGCGGCATCTTTGGCGTGGACGTGGGCACCTACATCCTCATCAGCATCGGCCTGGCCCTGCCCATGACCATCGGCTGCATCTGCTACGCGCGCTACTCCCTTGCGAAGAAGTTCAACTGGGTGCCGGACGAGAACGACAACCTGGTGAAGGACTCTTCCCAGAAGCCGGACTATGACGCGGCGTTCAACATGGACATGAGTGGCACCCCCGGCGCGATGGAGTCCTTCATGCCCCTCATTCTCCCGATCATCCTTATCCTCATCAACACCGTGGCCTCCGCGTTTAAGATGACCACCGGCTTTATGCAGCCCATCATCTTCCTTGGCCAGCCGATCGTCGCGGTGGGGCTGGGCCTCATCGTCGCGATCTTCACGCTGGGCCAGAGGCTGGACCGCTCCACGGCGCTCTCCGAGATGGAGAAGGGCATGGCCTCCGCGGGCATCATCCTTCTGGTGACAGGCGGCGGCGGCGCGCTGGGTCGCATCATCCAGGACTCCGGCCTGGGGACCTTCATGGCCAACAAGCTGTCCCAGACGTCCATTCCGCTGGTGGTGCTGCCGCTGGTCATCTCCACGGCCATGCGCTTCATCCAGGGCTCCGGCACCGTCGCGATGGTGACGGCCGCCAGCATCACGGCCCCCATCCTGAACAACGCCGGCGCGAACCCCATCCTGGGCGTCGTGGCCTGCTGCGTGGGCTCGCTGTTCTTCAGCTACTTCAATGACAGCTACTTCTGGGTCGTGAACCGCACCCTGGGCGCGGGCGAGGCCAAGGATCAGATCCGGATCTGGTCCGTCACGTCCACCATCGCCTGGGCCATCGGCGTCGTCGAGGTCCTGGCCCTGAGCTACTTCTTCTAAATCCTGGCGGGGACGGCCCTGCTGAGGAAGCGCGGGAAGTAAGAACGACAGGAAGTGTAAAAACAGGGGGGCTCCGGAAGCGGGGCCCCCTGTTTTAATCCGCCTGGATGAAACAGTGGCAGAAATTCTTCAGTTGAGGAATATCGTTGATAACGACATCCCAGGTGATAGAGTGGTCAACCGCACCGTAGTGATGCGCAACGATGTTCCGCATGAGCTTGATCTCCCGCCAGGGGATTTCCGTATGCGCCGCACAGAAGTCGTCGCTCAGGAGGCCGACCAGTTCCAGTTGGGGGAATACAAATCCCGGCTACTGACGCTCATACAGCAGCACCTCCTCCGGGGCGATGGCCCTGCGGAAGTCCTCATCCATTCCGTTTGTGGAAATGAGGTCGATCCTTCGCCCCAGAGCGTCCTCCAGATCTCCAAGCAGCCTGGCAAACTGAAGCCCGCGAATACTTCCCTTGTCGATGCGAAGGTCGATATCGCTTGCTTCTGTGGCGTCGCCGCGGGCAAAGGAGCCGAACAGGTACACGCGCTCCGCCCCGTATTGACGGGCAAGACGGCTGACGGCGGCTTTAAGCTCTGCGCTTACGGGCATAGGACAGGCAGCTCTCCGCGCCTTACCCTATCCGGGCGAACAGCATCGTGAAGAACACGACATAGATCAGGCCCGGCAGCATGTCGCAGAGCTTCAGCTTCGTGACCTTCAGCAGGTTGAGCCCGATGCCCATGATCATCAGGCCGCCCAGGCCGGAGAGGTCCGCGACGATGTCCGGCGTGAGGAAGGGCTCCGCCCAGGTCGCCAGAAAGGTCAGGCCCGCCTGATAAAGGAACATCGGCAGGATGGAGAACAGCACCCCCACGCCAAAGGAGCTGGAGAGGACGATGGCGGAAATTCCGTCCATGACGCCCTTGGTGACCAGCAGGGACGGGTTGTGGCGCAGGCCGTCCTCAAAGGCCCCGATGATGGACATGGCCCCGATGCAGAACAGGAGCGTCGCCGTGACGAAACCCTCCGTGAAACGGGCATCGGAGGTTTCAGGGGGTTCTTTCCCCCTGAACCTTGATCCGATAACGCGCATTTTCGCTTTCAGCGTGTCGCCCAGGCCGTTCAGACGGTCGTCCAGGTTACAGGCCGCCCCGGTGAGGGTGCCCAAAATGAGAGCCAGCAAAATGGCCAGTGCGTGCTTCGTCTCCATGGCCATGCCCATGCCAAGGTACAGCGTGAAAAGCCCCATGCACTCGAAAAACCTTCCGTGCAGGCGCTCCGGGATGAAGCGGCCCGCCGAGAGCCCCAGGATGCCGCCCAAAATGACCGTGACGACGTTGAACAGCGTGCCCCCCGCGGGGAACGAACTGATAAACTGCATGACACCGCCTCCTTTAAGCCTGGATGGCCTCAAGCCGTCCCGGGTAGGCGGCGACGGCGGCCTTGAGGATGGCGGCGGCCTTCACCAGGGCCTCCTGATTCAGCACATAGGCCAGGCGGATCTCGTTCCGTCCCCGGTTGGGCACGGCGTAGAACCCGCTGCCCGGCGCGCCCATCATGGTCTCGCCGTTTACGTCGAAGTTCTGGAGCATCCAGATGATGAACTTCTCGCTGTCGTCCACCGGCAGTTTTGCCATGATGTAGAAGGCGCCCCTGGGCTTTTCGCAGATCACGCCGGGGATCTCCTTCAGCGCCGCGTATAGCGTGTCGCGGCGCGCGCGGTACTCCCTGTTCACGTCCTCAAGGTACTGTTTGGACGTCTTTTGATACAGGGCTGTGGCCCCCACCTGCTCCAGCGTGGAGACACAGAGCCGCGCCTGGCACAGTTTCAGCGTCTGGGCGATGAACGCCTCATTTTTGATGGCGAGGCAGCCGATCCGGGCCCCGCAGGCGCTGTAACGCTTGGAGATGGAGTCGATCATGATGACGCGGTCGCGGACATCCTCCAGGTGCCCCAGGCTGGTGAAGGGGTCGCCGTCGCCGCCGGGAAGCCCGCTTTGCGGGTAGGTAAACTCGCGGTAGACCTCGTCGGCGATGAGGTAGAGGCCGTATTTCTTCGCCAGGCCCGCTAACATCTCCAGCTCCGCCGCCGTGCAGACTGTGCCCGTGGGGTTGTTGGGGGTGGAGACGAGGATGGCCCGCGTGCGCGGCGTGATGAGCTCCTCAATGACGCGCCTGGGCGGCAGGTGAAAGCCCTCCTCCGCCCGGGTGGGGATGGGGACCACGTGGGCCAGGGCCGTCTCGGCAAAGGCGTTGTAGTTGGCGTAGAAAGGCTCCGCGATCAAAATCTCGTCGCCGGGGTCGCAGATGACCTGCACGGCGAGGGCCAGAGCCTCGCTGCCGCCGTTGGTGACGCAGATGTCGCCCGGGGCGTAGGGGATGTTCCACGAATGATAATAGCCACTGATGGCCTCCCTCAGCTCCGGCAGCCCCTGGGACGCGACGTAGGCGATGGTCTCCGCCTTGAAGTTTCGGATGGCCTCAAAATACTCCTTTGGAGTTTTGATGTCCGGCTGGCCGATGTTCAGGTGATAGACCTTTTTGCCCTTAGCCCTGGCCTCGTCCGCGTAGGGGATCAGGCGGCGGATAGGGGAGGCCTGCAGTGCTTTGATACGTTCTGAAAAATGCATAAATCAAACCTCTCATTTAATTACTCAGCACCGTTAGGGCGCTAGGTCGAGGTACTGCGCCTCGGCAGCGCGTTCCGAGGCTGCCTCGTCGCAGCACACTCTCCTACGCGCCTCAGATGCCGCTGCTTACTTCGCTTTGCCCTGGCTGGCGACCGCGGCTTGCTCAGATTTAGCGCGGGGGAGGGACCCCCCGCACCCCCAGGGCGCTGCTTCCATTTTACTTTGCTTTGCCCTGGCTGGCGACCGCGGCTTGCGCCTTCGCGATGGCCTCCGCGTCGCCAAGGTAGCGGTGGCCCTCCGGCTTCATGTCCTTGTTCAGCGTGTAGACCAGCGGCACGCCCGTGGGGATGTTGAGCTCAAGGATGTCCTTGTCGGAGACGTTGTCCAGATACTTCACCAGGGCCCGGAGGCTGTTGCCGTGGGCGGCGATGATGATCTTCTTCCCGGCGAGGATCTCCGGCACGATGGTCTCCTGCCAGTAGGGGACCACGCGGGCCACGGTGTCCTTGAGGCACTCGGTGAGGGGCAGGTCGGAGGCGGCCAGGCCGGCGTAGCGGGGGTCGTGGCCGGGGAAGCGCTCGTCAGACTGGGTCAGGCTGGGGGGCTGGACGTCGTAGCTGCGGCGCCACACCTTCACCTGGTCGTCGCCGTACTTGGCGGCGGTGTCCGCCTTGTTGAGGCCCTGCAGCGCGCCGTAGTGGCGCTCGTTGAGCTTCCAGGAGTGGCGGACGGGTATCCACATCCGGTCCATCTCTTCAAGGGCCAGCCACAGCGTCTTGATGGCGCGCTTCAGCACGGAGGTGAAGGCCAGGTCGAAGGCAAAGCCCTCCTTCTTCATCAGGCGGCCGGCGGCGCGGGCCTCCTCGATGCCCTTGTCCGACAGGGGAACGTCTGTCCAGCCCGTGAAGCGGTTCTCCTTGTTCCAGGCGCTCTCGCCATGGCGAATCAAAACGATCTCGTACATGAATAAAACCTCCTTGCGAAGATAAGGACGAAACGCGCGAAAGCGTCATCCCGTTGTTCACTTCAATTTTACTTGAAAGAGGAAGGGCTCGCAAGGGCGGGAGAGTATTTCCAGGTACTCGTTCTGCGGCCGCTTGTAAGAGGAGCTGAAGAAACGCCGCGGGAACCCCAAAGTTCCCGCGGCGCGTTACTGCTGTCTGTCGTCTGTTGAAGTTGCTATCGTTTCCTTGTCCTCGACGCTATCAGCCCGGCGAGGACAAGCAGCGCCACTCCGCCCAGGCCGGCGTCACAGCCGCTGGAGGAGGAGTTCGACGAGCCCTTCGTTGGTGACGTGATCTCCACGACCGGCAGCGTGCCCACGATAGCATCGCCTGACGCGAGATAGAACATTTCATAATAGCCCTCAGGGATGCTGCGGCCCTCCGTTGCCGTGGAGATATCACTGGCGTTCAGCGCCACAAGGCCATTGGCCCCCACCTTCACCGTCTTGATGTAATCGGCATAAAGCTCGCCCTCGTCGTCCACGTAGGCGTGGGGCTCGTAATCCGCTGGGCAGAACTGGCGCACCCACTCGTCGCCGGGCTGCTCGGCATAACCGTACTCATGCCCCTCATCATCCGTTTCCCCATCGTCCTCGGGCACATAATACAGGTCGTAGCTGGCCTCCGTCCCCAGGAACAGGAAGTTCAGCTTCGCTTCGGTGCCCTCGGCCAGGGGGTTGCCCTCGTTGTCCAAAAGATACAGGGAGAGCTCCCGGCCCGCCAGGACTGCCGCCGCTGTTTTGACCACGGCGGGCTGGTTGGCCTCCTCCAGCAG
>JAEEGY010000024.1 GCA_016280565.1 Fretibacterium sp. | reverse complement strand
GCGACGTGCCGCGGAGATCGCCGCCGCCGGGCATCACAACCTGCTCCTGGTGGGATCCCCTGGCAGCGGCAAGACCCTGATTGCTCGCGCCCTTCGGGGCATCCTTCCGCCCCTGACGGACGAGGAGCTGGTGGAGACCCTGCTGGTCCGCAGCACCCTGGGGATCCCCGTGGAGCCCTCCCGGGAGCGTCCGTTCCGCACGGTCCACTTCAGCGCCAGCACCGTCTCCGTCTGCGGGGGCGGAACGTCTCTTCGGCCGGGGGAGGTGTCCCTGGCCCACCGGGGCGTGCTGTTCCTGGACGAGTACACCGAGTTCCGCCGGGACCTGACGGAGAGCCTTCGCGCGCCCATCGAGGACGGGCAGATCGTCGGGAGCCGCGCGGCCGGGACCGTCAGCTACCCTTCCCGCGTGCTGCTGGTGCTGGCGGCCAACCCCTGCGCCTGCGGCTTTGCCGGGGACCCCGTGGTGAAATGCACCTGTTCCGGTGTGGAACTGGAACGCTACCGGCGCAAGCTCTCCGGCCCCATCCTGGACCGCATCGACCTCCAGATCTCCGTTCCCCGCCTGACGCCGGAGGAACTGTTGTCCTTCTCAGGCACGTCAGAGCCCAGCGCCGCCATCCGCCAGCGCGTCATACGGGCGCGGGCTGTCCAGCAGGAGCGCTGGGCCCCCTACGGTCTTGTCTGCAACGCCGAGCTGCCGGAGAAACTGGTCCGCCGCTGTCTGAAGCTCCCCGCCGATTCTCACGCCTACCTGGCGGACATGGCCAGCCGGCTGAACCTCTCCGGCCGGGGCCTCAGCCGCGTGCTGAAGGTTGCCCGCACTATCGCCGACCTTGCGGGGGAGCCGGACATCCAGACGCCGCACCTTGCGGAAGCCCTGATGTACCGTCAGGGTTTCGGCCAGACGGCCAGCTAACGCGGACCGACAGGTTCGCGGCGCTGCGCCGGTCGGCTGTGTCGGAACAAAGCGCGGGGCGCTTTGTGGAGGCTCGGCCGGGCGACTACCTGAGCAACCGCTTCACAGCCTCCAGATCCTCCGGTGTGTCCACACCGCGCCCAACGTAGGCGCAGGCCGTCACCTTCACCCGGATCTTATAGCCGTTCTCCAGCACCTTGAGCTGCTCCAGGCTCTCCGCCTCTGCGAGGGGCGTCATGGGCAGCTCCACATAGCGCCGGAGGAAAGCCGCGGTGTAACCGTAAATTCCAATATGTTGATAGATAGGGACGGAGGGCTCGTGCCGCGGATAGGGGATAAGCGAACGGCTGAAGTACAGCGCATCCCCGTTCTGCGCCATGACCACCTTCACCACGTTGGGGTTGTTCCTGTCCGCCTCCGCAAGGGGACGGCACAGCGTGGCGCAGACGACCTCCGGTTCGTTCAGCGCCGCGGCCACCTCATCGATCATCGCGGGGTCCATCAGGGGCTCGTCGCCCTGGATATTGATAATCGCGTCCGCGTTCCTGCCCCGCACGGCCTCCTCCGCACGGCTGGAGCCGTTGGGGTGATTTGGCGAGGTCATGACCGCCTCCCCGCCAAAGGCCCGCACGGCGTTCAGGACCCGCTCGTCATCCGTCGCCACGACAACGGACGAAAGAGATCTTGACTGCCTCGCCCGCTCGTAGACGTGCTGGATCATGGGCTTGCCGCAGATGTCCGCCAAAGGCTTGCCCGGCAGCCGCGTCGAGGCCCACCGGGCAGGAATGACGCCGAGAATTTTCTTTGCCATGTTGATATGCTTCCTTTCCCTCACGCGATCCCGGCACGGAGGAGCTCATGGATGTGGACCATGCCCACGGGCCGGCCGTCCTCCACCGCGATGAGGACGCTAATCTCCCGTTCCTCCATGATGCGCACAGCCTCCGCCGCCAGCCCGTCAGGACTGATGGTCCTGGGGGTCTTCGTCATCGCGTCCTCGATCTTGACGTTGAAGGCCTCTCCCCCACAGCGCTCCATCAATCGCCGCAGGTCGCCGTCGGTGAAGATGCCGATGAGCTGTCCCTCTTCGTCCACGACACAGGTGGCCCCGTAGCCTCCGCTGGTGATGGCAAAGAGTGCGTCCTTCACCAGCACGCCACACTGCACAACGGGGAGCCTTTCGTCTCTTCCCATCACGTCACGCACCCGTGTCAGCAGACGGCGTCCCAGGGCCCCGCCCGGGTGGAACAGGGCGAAGTCCTCGCGCTTCAACCCACGCAGGATCGTCACCACCGCTGCCAGCGCGTCCCCGATGGCGAGCTGGAGCGTGGTGCTGCTCATGGGGGCTAATTGAAGCGGGTCCCCCTCCTGCTCGACATGAGAGTTCAGAAAGATGTCCGAGTGGAGCGCCAAGGGCGACTCAACGCCCCCCGTGATGGCGATCACTTTTGCCCCCAGCCGGTGGAAGTGCGGCAGGAGCGACACCACCTCCGAAGTGGTGCCGCTGTTGCTGATGAAGAGCCCCACGTCCTCCCGCCGTACCATGCCCAGGTCCCCGTGCAGGGCCTCCGCCGCGTGGAGGAAGAACGACGGCGTGCCCAGGGAGGCCAGCGTCGCGGAAATCTTGCGCCCCACGTGTCCCGACTTCCCCAGCGCCGCCACCACGAGCCGCCCCCG
>JAEEGY010000023.1 GCA_016280565.1 Fretibacterium sp. | reverse complement strand
CGCGTGTTCCAGTTCAAAGATCGCGGCAAGAACCTCCCTCCGTGCAAAAAATTCAAGTACCACATCTTCGATAAGAAGGGGACGACCACGTCGGGGATAAGCTGGGTCACGCGCGGCGACACGGAGCGGCTGGCCGTGATCAAGGACGGCGGCGCCCTCAGCGGCGTCAAACTGACAGAGTGGGAGTGCTGCTACTGCAAAAAACACTTCTACTCGCTGAATGATGAGAACCTGAACATACGCGATTGGGAGTTCCAGACTCAGTTCCTTTTCAATCTGAAGGGGCAGGCTATCCCCAAGTGCAGCGCGCCGGAAACGTGGGGGCACATCTTCTTCCCGAAGAGGACGGGCTCCGTGAAATCCTTTGAGATAGCGCAGCTTGTCTATGATATTTACTGGGTCAAACAATAAAAAGGGAGGGATATTGCCATGAGAAAGTTTTTCGCGCTCATTTCAATCACTGTGCTGGCGGCCCTGATGGCATCATCCTGCGCCTTCGCGGACGCCAAGCTGCCCATCGTGCAGTATCAGTGCATGGTCTGCGACAAGTATTTCTATGGCTTTGACGGCGATCCACTGGACTCCGAGGAGCTTAATGACCCCGACATCCAGCTCAAGCGCGTGTTTACGCTTGGAAACAGGGGCAAGAACTTTGAGCCGTGCAGCGGCGGCTTCAAGGCTCATGTGTTTGAACGGGTGGCTGTTGAGTCCCGGCCTCTGAGCCAGATCGTCAAGAATATGGACCGAATTGCCATCGTCAAGGACGGGCCGAACCTGAAGGGCGTCACCATGTCGGACTGGCACTGCATGGCGCCGGACTGCCTCAAGTCCAATATCTTCACCCTGAACGACGATAACCTGCTGATCACGGACTGGGAGCAGCAGACCGACAAAATCGTCAACCTCAAGGAGGGGAAGGGGATATCCAAGTGCAAATCGCGCTATGTCCCCGGCCACGCCTTCTGGCGCAATATGTCGACCAAGTACTCCCCCGTAACGTCCTATGAGATCGCCCAGCGCATCTATGACATCTATTATGTCAAGAAATAATAAGGAGGACGCCATGAAAAAGATCGACCTTCGCAAAGTTGCCGTTGCTGTCGCCCTGCTGTCGCTGTTGTGCTGCTCCGCGGCGTGGGCCAAACTGCCCAAGACCTACAAGGAGTTCAAGGCCCGCTACCAGACCGAGGGCAAGACCATGGAGGGCGCGGTGAAGCTGTACTTTGAGGGCGTGTTTGCCTTTATCGACCCGGACACCCGGGCCGAGGCAGGGAAGATGCTGCGCTACGCCCTGCACTACAGCATGCCCATTGAGAAGTCCCGGGACCTGGCCACGTTCGTCGAGCGCATGAAGGACCCGGATTACAACTTCTGCTTCCGCAGCTACGCCGAGGGCGCCACGCCGGAGAACGACTACAAGATGAACCCGGACAACTTCAAAGTTCGTTTTGATGGTAAGGCCAGGAAGGACCCCGGCGGTTATATGCGTCTGCCGCTGCGAAGCTCCGGGGCCGACAGCTCTCGCATCATCTGGGTGAAGAAGTTCGACGACGGCCTGTGGTATGTCATCAACAACGCCGCGACCTACGTGCAGGTGAAGGAACCGAAGACGGAGACCATCCGCCGCAGCCACGCCCACGACGCGGACTTTGATGACCCGGAGCCTGAGCCGGAACCAGCGCCGACCCCTGAGCCGGAGCCGGAGAAAACGGACAAAGACCCAGAACCTGCGGAGTGGGATTAACGGCTGCTTTATGAGTATAGGGGAGGCGATGTCATGAAAAAGTTACTGGCGTTGCTTTTAGTCGTGTTCCTGGCGTTTCCGGCGCTGGCCGTGACGCCGGATGTGTGGTACAGCACGGACGGACGCTCCGTCTGGCGCGAGAGCAAGGAGGGCCGGCAGAAGGTTGACCTGAACCCAATGTTTGTCGAGGGCGCGGATTACAGCCTGGATGACGGCTTCCATTGGTTTGAGGCGGAGTCGTCGGTGTGGGTATGCGACACTAAAGATCAGAAGCGTATGCCAATACGCATCCCGCTCCGTGAAGGCGAGAGGTGCCTGTATGCCGCCGTGAACCGAAGGTGGGCCATTGTGTTCCTTTCCCTGGTTTATAACAATGACGAGACTCTGGCCTTGTTTGACATGAAGGGCAAAAAGCTGGCGGAGACGCCGGGTGTGATGGGCCTTAGGAACGGCGACAGCCTTTTCTGGCTCGACGGAGGGCGTTTCCTTTTTACTTCCAGTGTTCACGGCACGAAGCGCGGCCTGGAAGAAAACAACTGGCACGGCGCGGCTGTCCTGGAGCTTTTCGGGGAGCCGGGCGGCGATTATAGCAAGTATTTTGAGATTCTGGTGACGCCCGTCGCCGAGCCGACAGCCACGGTGGACTACGAGGCGGGCAGCGTTGACACTGACACGAACGAATGCTGCATCACGAAATACACGGTCCCGACTCCCGAGGACTGGCTGCAGCAGGAGCCTGTTTATGAAATGCAGGACATCCGCGTGCCCTTCCCGGCGGCGGGTTAAGTTTCAAGAGGCGCGATGATGCGGCGTTTTATCACAACGCTTGTGATGGCGTTGACGGTGTTCGTTGGGGTTGGGCACGGGGACGTTCCTGACCCCGGCCTCTTCCGCCCCCGTCCCCTTCCCAACCGGCCGGTTGAACCGGAAGTGTTTGCGTCCATGAAGGTAGCGCCCGCGAAGGGGCAGAAGGACACGCTGTGCCTGCGGCTGACCATGACGGGGGCCGGACGGTACGAATACGTCGTGAGGGAGGAAGCCGGAGAACGTATCGTATGTTCCGGTGACGGCCTCAGCGACGGTCATGCCGGAGACGTGGCGGAGGTCCTGTTCCCCCACCGGGAGATCAGCGGAAAAGAGGAGGCCCGGTACATCGCGGAAGCGACCATTGCCCCTCTGAAGGGGAACGGTGCGGCGCAGGTCATCAGACAGAATCTCGTCGTGTGCCTCATCGACGGTTCTGTTCATGTGCTGGAGGAGTTAGACGTGCCGGAAGTCCTCTGATGCTCTTCTTATGTACGCTGCTGCATCTGGCGGTTGATGGCGTGTGCGGGGCGGCTCTGGCGGCCTACGCCGTTCAGGAACCTGATTTCGCCAACATCGTCTATCATTTTCATCTTTACAGCCTCATCGCCTTTGGGGGCCAGTGGCTCACAGGCTGGGCGCTGGACAGAAAGATGAACTGGATCTTGCCCGGGCTCGCCCTCGTCCCGCTTCTATTGGGACTGGGGGTGATGCCCGGTTTTGGTATCCTCGCTCAGGCTGTCCTGCTCGGTGTTGGGAACTGCGTGTTTCACGTGGCAGCCGGCATAATGATTTTAAGACGTTACCCCAACTACACAGGACCTGGCGTCTTTGTCTCCAGCGGAGCGATCGGCCTCGGCCTGGGCATCAACCGGATATGCGGAGCAGCGTTCTTTTTGTGTCTCTGCATCGCAGCGGCGCTATCTTTGTTTTTTTGCGAATCGCGCAAGAGCCCGTCATTAAAAATTGGAGAAACTGAAGCAGCAGGGGCGGGTGAAAAAGAGGCGGAAACATCCAGCGCCTCGTTGTCCTGGGCTTCGGCAGGGGCAGGGATACTGCTGCTTCTCTGTGTGACCTTGCGCGGCTTTGGCGGGGCTGGTGGCGTCTCGTATCATGCGATGCTCCTTCCCTGTGTGTTTGCCACGGGCAAGGCGTTGGGCGGCGTTTGCTGCGACGCGATAGGCTACCGCAGAACGATAGCGTTTATCTTCATCCTGAGCTTTGCCGCGCTGGAGCTGCCGTTTTTGCCTCTGCGCGGGGTGGGGGACTGGCTTTCTCCGCTGCTGCTTGCCCTGGCTTTCAACATGACGATGCCGCTGACCCTGCGCCTGCTCCACGGGTGTTGTCCGGCCTGTCCGGGGCTGATGTTCGGACTTGCGGCGGGGTGTCTTCTGCCCGGGGCGTTCTGGCGGGAGTCCCTGGCGGTTCTGCCTCAGATCATGATCGTGGTTCAATTTCTGAGCCTGTTTTTGGCCGGCGCCATCGTCCGCCGTGCCGGAGTGTAAAGGCACAATGGAGACGGCACGCTGGAGTACGGCCCTGCTCACAGCGGGGATCGAGACGCCGCTGTTCTATCTGTTCGGCTACCGGCGGATAGGGGACTGCCTGTGGTTCGCCCTTATCAATATCATGAGCAATCTTCTGTTGAATGACGTTCTGCGTGCAGCTCCCCTTGAGCTGTGTTTCTGGGGGATGATGCTGTCTGGAGAATTTGCGGTCGTCGTTTTGGAGTTTGCCCTGTGCCTCTGCCTCATGCCCTCCGTCCGGCCCTCCGGCAATGGAAGACTCTTCCTCGCGGTTTTTTGCACAAATCTTGTCAGTTTCCTTTGCGGCGTTGTCTGGGCGCTCTCATTGGCGTAACAGACGGGGCTCTGATTTAAGGCCTCTAACAATCTGGCGGCGGAGGGAAGCGTGGGACGCTTCCCGGAGGCCGCGTGCTTGAGTTATTCCCGGAAAAGGCAGACGTTGAACATCCTTAAAGACTAATTCAGCTTTTGCGTAAACATCTCCATCCTGTCCATCGCCGCCATGAGCGTCTCCTGAGACTGCGTGCAGGCGATGCGGACGTAGCCCTCCCCCGTTGCGCCAAAGGCGCTGCCGGGCAGCACGGCCACCCCGGCCTCCTGAAGCAGGCGCCAGGTGAACTCCTCGCTGGAGAGTCCCGTCCCGCTGACATTGGGGAAGAGGTAGAACGCCCCCTCCGCTGGATGGCACTTTATCCCCTTCATCGCGTTGAGGCGCTCCACAACGGCCGTCATGCGGGCGGCGAAAATGGCGGCCCGTTCCTTCACCTTCGCGTCCTGCGTGTTCAGGGCGTAACAGGCTCCCTTCTGGGCCAGCGTGTTGACGCCATAGGTCTGGAACGTCGAGTTCACGCAGATCATCTGCACCAGGTTCACCGGCGCGATGATGTAGCCCAGACGCCAGCCCGTCATGCAGTGGCTCTTGGAGACGCCGCCCACAAGGATCGTTCGCTCCTTCATGCCGGGGAGCGCCGCAAAGCAGGTGTGGCTTCCATTAAAGACCATTGATTCGTAGATCTCATCGCTCATCACGAAGAGGTCCCGCGCTTGCGCGAAGGCCGCGATCTCCTCCATCTGCTTCCTCGACAGGACGCGGCCCGAGGGGTTGCCCGGGGAGTTCAGCAGAATGCCGCGCGTCCGGGGCGTGGCGGCCGCCTTCAGCTCCTCCAGCGTCGGGGCAAAACCATTCTCCTCGCGGGTGCATATCGTGACGGGGACGCCGCCGTTCCCGCTGATCTGGTCGGCGTAGGGGGTGAAGTAGGGCTCGAAGAGCAGCACCTCGTCGCCGGGGTCGAGCAGCGCCTGGAGGATCAGCCAGGCCGCGTGAAGCCCGCCAACGGAGATGTAAACCTCCGCCGGGCTGGTTTTCAGTCCGTGATGGCGCTCCCAATAGGCGCAGACCGCCTCCCGAAGGTCGAGGAACCCCGGCAGGGGCGGATAGTGCGTGAAGCCCTTCTTTGCCGCGCTGGCTGCCACGTCAACAATGTCGGGCTCCGTCACAAAATCCGGCTCGCCGATGCTCAGGTTCAGCGGAGGGTTCCCCTCCGCAGTCATTTTTTCAATAGCCTGGAAGATACGGACCATGCCCGAGGTCTTCTGGCCGCCGTAACGTTTTGCCAGCTCCATAAAGAGGGCCTCCTCTCGCATTGAACGCATTGAAGCTCAGGGGGATGCCATCATGGCCTGTGGCCATTCGCCCCCCCTGAAACCACCAAGGAAAATTTTTTACAACAATCCCGACAGTCCCGGAATGAACAGCGGGACGAAGACGATCATCAGGAAGACTAAAATCAGACCGATAAGATAGGGCACCACCGCACGGGAGACTCTTTCAAGGGGGAGCCCCGTG
>JAEEGY010000188.1 GCA_016280565.1 Fretibacterium sp. | reverse complement strand
TAGAAAAGGCCTTCATCAACGGCGAGATCACCGTGGACGAGATCCCCGCTCTGTGGAACGCCAAGTACAAGGAGTATCTGGGCGTGGACGTGCCCAACGACACGCAGGGCTGCCTGCAGGACGTGCACTGGTCCGGCATCTCCTTCGGCTACTTCCCCTCCTACGCGCTGGGCAACGCCTATGGCGCTCAGATCCTGCACACCATGAAAAAGGACTTCGACGTGGACGCCGCCGTCGCCGCCGGAGACCTGCTCAAGATCCGCGACTGGCTCATCGAGCACGTGTTCTCCATCGCCTCCCTTACCACGCCGGACGAGTGGATCCGCGCCATCACCGGCGAAAGCCTGAACGTGGACTACTACCTGGATTACCTGGAAGAGAAGTTCACCCGGCTGTATGAGCTGAAATAAACCGCCTGGAAAACAGCAAGGACGCAGCGTATTCGCTGCGTCCTTGCTGTTTTCTTTCTTCCGGATGCCGAATTCGGATCTTACAGCTCCGCCATCAGCTTTTCCAGTTCCTGTGCAAACATGCCGATGTGCACCCCGTCGATGAAGCGGTGGTTGACCTCGATGGAGAAGCCCAGCATCTTGCGGCCGTTTTCCTCCACGAACTTGCCCCAGGCGATGCGGGGGATGGCGTCGTCCACGTCCAGGTCCCGCTCGTTGGTGAGGGCGGTCACGTCCACCCAGGGCAGGCAGGACAGGAAGATCATGTCGATGCCCTCGCCGGCCGGGTCGATGAAGAAGTCCTGGCTCTCGCAGCGCGCCTTCGCCGCGGCGCAGAACTGCGCCAGGTCCCCCTCCCCGGACATGGTGACGATCTGAAAGCTCTCGCTGCCCGGCTTCAGATGGGTGAAGCTGGGGCGGCGGCTCTCCAAACGCACCACGCGCCCCTCGGCCACCGCGTAGGAGAAGGCGTCCACCCGCTCCATGGCCCGGGTGCACAGCCAGATCAGGCTGTGGTAAAAGGACAGGCCCCGTTCTTTGGTATAGCGGTACAGCGCCGTCACGTCCAGGCGGAAGGTGACGGAATAAAAGGGATGGGAGATGCCGGAGAAGAACTCGTAGATCTCCCGCCGGGGCCAGGAGGCCAGGTCAACGCTCTGCATCCTGCTGCTCCCGGATCTTCCGCTTCCAGCACTGGTGGCACATGGCCACGTAGCTGTCGTTGCCGCCCAGCATGACCTGGTCGCCCTGGGTGATGATGCGGCCCGTCTCGTCGATGCGGGCGTTGACGGTGGCCTTGCGGCCGCAGGCGCAGACGGTCTTGATCTCCGTCAGGGAGTCCGCCAGCTCCATGAGGCGCCGGGCGCCGGGGAAGAAGTGGGTCAGAAAGTCCGTCCGCAGGCCGAAGCACAGCACCGGCAGATTCTCCTCGTCCACCAGGCTGCGGAGCTGGTCGATCTGCTGGGGGGTGAAGAACTGGGCCTCGTCGGCAATGATGACGTCATGCTTCCCGGCAGCGTGATAAGCCTCGGTCACGTCCTGCTCAGGGGTGATGACCTGGGCCTTTGCCTCCAGCCCGATGCGGCTGCGGATCACGTCCGCTCCGTCCCGGGTGTCGATGCTGGGCTTGATGAGCCAGACAGACATGCCCAGCTCCTCGTAATTGAATTTGGTGATCAGCGCCTGGGCGGACTTGGAGGAGCCCATTGCGCCGTATTTGAAGTAAAGCTTTGCCATACTGTCGCTCCCATTCCTTTCTCTGCTAACCTCTCGGTCAGCTCGTTCCTTGCTGCCGGCTCCTCTTTCCGGGGAGCCAAAAACGGGAAAGTTACTTCGCCAGATGCGCCCGCACCCGCTCGATGACCATTTCCAGAGCCACCTGGTTGTGGCCGCCCTGGGGAATGATCACGTCGGCCCGGCGCTTGGAGGGCTCCACGAACTGCTCGTGCATGGGCTTGACGGTGTTGAGATACTGGTCGATAACGCTGTCCAGGCTGCGGCCGCGGTCCCGCACGTCCCGCACGATGCGGCGCAGGATACGCACGTCCGCGTCGGTGTCCACGTAGATCTTGATGTCCATCTCCCGGCACAGCTCCAGGCTCTCGTAGATCAGGATGCCCTCCACGATGATGACCCGGGTGGGGCGGATAAGCACGGTCTTGTCCGTCCGGTCGTGGATGGAATAGTCATAGACCGGGCACCGGATGCTCTTGCCCTGCTTGAGCTGACGGATATGCTCCAGCATCAGGTCCGTGTCGAAGGCGTTGGGATGGTCGTAGTTGAGCTTGGCCCGCTCTTCAAAGGGCATGTTGTGGTGCGCCTTGTAGTAGTTGTCGTGGTGGACCACGGACACTTCCTCCCCGAAGGCCTGGATCAGCTTCCGGGTGATGGTGGTCTTGCCGCTGCCGGTGCCGCCGGCGATCCCGATGACCATGATGTTCTGCATAGCTCGTCCTCCGTCGCGTGCTGTTTCGGCGTCGTTCGCCTTTTTCCCGCTTATCATACCATAGTTCTTTCCCCGTTTCAATTTGACTTTTCACTTTTTCTTTTATATACTGAAAGCAATCAGGAATTCAGAAAAAACAAATAAGGAGGAATTGATTATGCCGATCCCCACTCCCCATATCAACGCGAAGAAAGAAGATTTCGCCAAGACCGTTCTCATGCCCGGCGATCCCCTGCGGGCCAAGTTCATTGCCGAGACCTT
>JAEEGY010000022.1 GCA_016280565.1 Fretibacterium sp. | reverse complement strand
TCTACGTTGACGCCCTCGGTCATGCTGTGCCGCCGCCGCTCACGGGTGTTCTCGCCGGGGCACCGGACGGGGTGTTTGGGGTCGATGGGGTGGGCGGCGTCCGCCGCCGCCACGCGCCGGTTGAACATCTGCTGAGTTTTTTCCTTTTCTCCAAACAAATACGGGTCGATGGCGATGAATATCTGGTTGCAACCCGTGCAGCTTCCTTTCTTTTCTTCGTCCATGTCTATGCCGCAGAGTCCGTTGGCAATGGCCGCCCCCGCCAGGTCCAGGGCGATGGCGAGGCTGGAGCCCTTCCAATAGCCCGTGGGCAGCACGCGCATGGTCTGCTCAATGGCTCCGGGGTCGGAGGTGAGGTTGCCGTCCTTGTCGAAGCCGCCAGGGTAGGGGAGCTGCTTCCCCGCCAGGCGATAGACCCCTAACTTTCCGTAGGCGTATTGGCTCATGGCCATGTCCACCACGATCTCCCCGTCCTCCCGGGGGATGGCGATGCAGAAGGGATTGTTGCCCACGCTCTTCACGTCGCTGCCCCACAGGGGCATGCAGCTCTCGGTGTTGATCCAGCTGATGCCGATGAAACCGGCCTCCGCCATCTTCCAGGCGTAGGTGCCGCCCCGCATCCAGTGGGTCGTGTTCTTCAGGGCCACAAGGCCGATGCCGTGGAGCTTTGCCAGTTCCACGGCGCGGGCGGCGCTGAACAGGGCGTTGGTGATGCCGATGCCCCTCTGCCCGTCATAGTTCTCCGCCGCGCCCTTCGCCCCGACGAGCTGGGGCGTGCCCTTGAGGTTGACCCAGCCTCTCTGGACGTACCGGGCAAAACGCGGGATGCGGTTCATCCCGTGGCTCTCCACGCCGTCCGCGCTGGACTCGGTGTGGACGGTGGCGCAGGTTTCCGCCTGTTCCTCCGTCAGGCCCATGTTCAGGAATGCCTTTTTTGCTGTCGCCTTCATCTCCGCAAAGGGAACACGAATGCTCATTCAAACTCTCTCTCTTTCGTTGGTGATTTTACAGGTCGCATATTATTTTAGCACCTGAAAAGGTGGTGGAGCCGGAGGCCCTGGACACGGCCCGGGAGAGCCTGAAGGCGGACATCACCATCGCCTCGGCGGAGAAGGAGCTGACCGGGCAGACAAATTTTTGTGATATGATATAGGTAGTGTGAAGCTTTCATTTCTAGACTCAGGGCTAACCGCCCTGAAACCTGTTTTAGACTCAGGGCTAACCGCCCTGAAACCTGTTAAGGAGGTTTGAACATGAGGAAGTTTGTGTTGTGCCTTGCGTGTTTGGCTTTGCTGGCTGCGCCCGCGCTCGCCGCGGACACCATCAAGGTGGGCCAGCTCGCCGCCGTGACGGGGGACTTCGCGGCCTATGGCGTCGCGGAGTGGGAGTCCGTCAAGATCGCCGTCGAGGAGATCAACAAAGCCGGCGGTGTGTTGGGCAAGCCTCTGGAGCTCATCATGTATGACTGCCGCACCCGGCAGGAGGACACGGTGAACGCCGCCCGGCGTCTGGTGGAGCAGGACAGGGTGACGGCCGTCATCGGTCCCAACGGGAGCGGCCTCTGCATCGCCGCGGCCCCCATCTTCAACCGCGGCCGCGTTCCCAACATCGGCACGCTGCCCACCAACCCCCAGGTGACGGTGGACGAGTCCGGCAAGGTGCGGCCCTACAACTTCCGCATTTGCTTCCTGGATCCCTACCAGGGCGCGATCATGGCGCAGTTCTCCGCCCAGAGCCTGAAGGCCACAAAGGCCGCTCTGCTCTACGACGTGTCCAGCGACTACTCCCAGGGCCAGCGCGAGTTCTTCATCAAGAACTTTGAGCGGTTCGGCGGCAAGATCGTGGCAGACGAGGGCTTCCGCGGCGAGGACGTGGACTTCCGCTCCCAGCTCACCAACATGAAGAACAGCGGCGCGGACGTGTTCATCTACCCCTTCATGGGCAAATCCCTGCCCTTGGCCGTCAAGCAGGCCCGGGAGCTGGGCATCACCACGCCCATCGTTGGCGGCGACGGCTACGGCGATTTCATGTGGGAGATCGCGGGCGACGCCCTGGGCGACACCTACTGGGTCAGCCACGTGGACCGCTACGACCCCTCGCTGGCCAGCTTCTTTGAGAGCTATCTGGCCCACACGGGGACCGAGTGCAAGGAGTTCCTGAACGGCGTGTTGGCCTACGACTGCGTGTACTGGCTGAAGGACGCCATCGAGCGCGCCGGCAGCGACGACCCGGAGAAGGTCCGCGACGCGCTGGAGAAGACCTCCGGCCTCAAGCTGCTGCACTGCGTCCTGACCATGGACGAGAACCACGACCCGAAGGACAAGGACGGCGTCATCCTCCGCTGCGACCCCAAACAGCAGAAGGCCCTGTTCTTCACCAAGCTCCGTCCGGAATAGAAGTTTTTGGACAGTTCCAAGCCCCCCTTACGAGCGGGGGGCTATTTATTTTCAGGTTTCAGGGCGGTTAGCCCTGAGTTTAAATATGAGGAGAGGATGACCTTTGAGTTTCAGCCTGTCCACTCTGATCCAACAGATCATCAACGGCCTTTCCCTCGGCTCCGTTTACGCGCTCATTGCCGTGGGGTATTCCTTAGTCTACTCCATTCTGCTCTTCTCCAACTTTGCCCACGGGGGCTTTTTGGTGGTGGGGGGCTACGCCTGTTACTTCCTTTTGACCCAGTGGGGCTACAACACCGCCGTCTCCATGGCCGGCGCGCTGGCGGCCTCCGGGCTGGTTGCCGTCCTGACGGAGCGCCTGGCCTACAAGCCCATCCGTGAGCGCACCCCCATCACGCTCTACCTGCTCATCGCCTCCATGGGCGTCAACATCGTGATCGAAAATATCTTCGTCGTCACCGTCGGGGGACGTATCCGCGCCCTGCCCCAGAGCACCTTTCCCACGGGCGTGTTCGAGCTCGGCGGGGGCGTGACGGTCAGCGCGTCGGACATCCTCTCTCTGGTGGTGGCGGCGGTGTTCCTGGTGCTGCTCCAGCTCTTCCTCACCCGCACCCGCTGGGGCCTGGCGATACGCGCCGCGGCCTGCGACCTTCGCACCGCGGGGCTGATGGGCGTCAACGTCACGTTCCTCATTGCCCTCGTGTTCTTCGTGGCGGGGCTCCTGGCCGCCGTGGGGGGCATCTTCCTCTCCGTGCGCTACAGCCTCTATCCCCAGCTGGGCAGCATCACGACAAAGGCCTTCATCGCGGCCGTTATCGGGGGGCTGGGCTCCCTGCCCGGCGCGGTGCTGGGCAGCCTGATCCTGGGCCTCGCCGAGATGCTCACCGCGGGCTTCATCAGCAGCCAGATGCGCGACCTGGTGGTCTACTCTCTGCTGGTGCTGATCTTGCTGGTCCGTCCTGCCGGTTTCTTTGGGCGGCCCGCCGGCGAGAAAATTTAGCAGGGGGGGCGGCATAAGATGAAAAAAAGCCTTTTCATCAACGCGGGCATCATCGCCCTGAGTCTGGGGCTGGCTTTCTATCCCCTCGGCGGGTATCAGGAGGGCATCGTCATCCTGCTGTGCATCAACTGCGTGGCGGCCATGGGCGTCTCCATCCTGACGGGTTTCACGGGCATCTTCACCCTGGGCCACGCGGCCTACATGGCCCTGGGAGCCTACACCACGGCCATCCTCACCGTGCGCTACGGCGTCCACTGGCTCCCGGCGCTGCTGGCCGGAGGGCTGATCGCTATCCTGGTGGCGTGGCTCATCGGCGTGCCGACGCTCCGCCTGACGGGGGACTACTACGCCATCGCCTCCATCGGTCTGGGCGAGGCCATCCGCCTGATCCTGGAGAACTGGCAGTCCTTCACCCGGGGAGCCCGGGGCTTCCCCGGCATCGACCCCTACACTACGCGGGGCTTAGCAGTGGCCATGTTCGCGGTCCTGACGATCCTGATGTTCAACCTGCTGGACAGCCGCCTTGGACGGGAGCTCCGCGCCTCGCGGGACGACGACGTGGCGGCCTCGCTGCTGGGCTTCAACACGCCACATTCCCGCATGAAGGCCCTGCTCATTTCGGCGTTCTACTGCGGCATCGCGGGCGGGCTGCTGGGGGGCTATATGAGCTTCATCCAGCCCTCCATGTTCGACATGATGAAGTCCACGGAGCTGACGGCCGTGGTGGTGTTCGGCGGGCTGGGCTCCATGACGGGGACGCTGCTGGGCTCCGCCGCCATCACTCTCATCATGGAGTATTTCCGCGACATCTCCCAGTACCGTATGCTCATCTATGGCCTGCTGCTGGTGGTCATCATGGTCTTCCGGCCGGAGGGCCTGCTTGGCAACCGGGAGATCTGGGACTTTCTTCCACATCGTTCAGGGACCCACAGTTTTGGAAAGGGAAGGAGGAGCTGAAGATGGAGAATAAGATCGTCCTTGAGCTTTCCAACGTGGATATGCGTTTTGGCGGGGTCCTGGCGCTGGACAACGTGAGCTTTCAGGTCCATGAGGGCTCCCTCACGGGGATCATCGGGCCCAACGGCGCGGGCAAGACGACGGTGTATAACATCATCTCCGGCGTCTATTCCCCCACGTCGGGCGGCGTCCGCTTCTATGGCCGGGACATCACGGCCCTCCGCGCCTACCAGATTAACCGGCTGGGCATTGCCCGGACCTTCCAGAACCTCCGGCTCTTTGCGCGTTCCTCCGCGCTGGAGAACGTCATGACTGCGGCCCAGAACCGCTGCCGCGAGGAACGCCCCGCGGAGGGGTATTTCTACGGCTTCGTGGAGTCCGCGCTGCACCTTGGGCGGTGGGGGAGCGTCGAAAGGAAACTGCGCCAGACAGCGATGGGACTGTTGGACCGCGTGGGGCTGGCGGACCGGGCGGAGCAGGCGGCGGGGACGCTGCCCTACGGCATGCAGAGGCGGCTGGAGATCGCCCGCGCCCTGGCCCTGGGGCCGAAGCTGCTGATGCTGGACGAGCCCGCGGCGGGCATGAACCCGGAGGAGGTCTTTGCCCTGAACGACCTCATCACGGGAATACATAAGGACTTTAACCTGACCACGCTGGTCATCGAGCACCACATGGACCTCATCATGAGGATCTGTCCCCACATCATCTGCCTGAACTTCGGGGCGAAGATCGCGGAGGGGACAAAGGACGACATCCAGAACGACCCGGAGGTCCTGGCGGCCTACCTGGGCGGGGATGACGCAGAGGACGGGGAGGCGGTATGATGGCCGGGACAGGCAAATCTTTGCTGGAGGCTCGGGACCTCCGCGTGAACTACGGCGCGATCGCGGCGCTCTCCGGCTTCTCTCTGAAGCTCATGGAGGGGGAGATCGTCTCGGTCATCGGGGCCAACGGCGCGGGCAAGTCCACCTTCATGAACGCGCTGATGGGCATGGTGAAGCTGGCGGGCGGGACCATCCTGCTGGACGGCTGTCCCCTCTCGACGCGGACCTGGAAGGCCGTGCAGGGCGGGCTTGCCCTGGTGCCGGAGGGACGGCGCGTCTTCGCCCCCCTGACGGTGGAGGAGAACCTCCGCATCGGGGCTTTCACGCGAAGGGAGGCGGACATCCAGGAGGACCTCGACTGGGTGTTCTCGCTCTTCCCCCGGCTGAAGGAGCGCCTGGGGCAGTACGCCGGGACGCTCTCCGGCGGCGAGCAGCAGATGCTGGCCATTGCCCGCGCGCTGATGGCCCGGCCGCGGGTCCTGCTTCTGGACGAGCCGTCCCTGGGGCTGGCTCCCATCGTCATCCGCGACATCTTCAAGGAGCTGCGCCGCATCAACGAGCAGGGGGTCAGCATCCTCCTGGTGGAGCAGAATGCGAAGCAGGCGCTTCTCCTGTCCCACCGGGCCTACGTCCTCCAGACGGGGCGGCTGCTCAAGGAAGGGAACTCCAGGGACCTTCTTCAGGACCCCGACATCCGTGCCGCCTACCTGGGGCAGGGGGCCGGACGAGGCGCAGCATGAATAAACGGGAGCTGAAGCGTGCCGCATGGCATTCTATCACCAGGACGGTGGAGTGAGGGGACAGAGAGATGGAAAAATATAGCTTGAAGGCATTGATGTCGAACGGGATACTTCGGTTTGAGCTCGCGGGCAGGATCGATTCCACGAACTCCAGGGAGTTTGGAGATATCGTCACTGCGGAGCGGAAGAAACATCCCATTGGCTCCATTATCTTTGACTGTGCCGGGCTGGAGTACATTTCCAGCGCCGGGCTTCGCGTCTTTCTGACCCTGAGCAACAAGGAGGACGATCCCATACGGGTCGTCAACGTCTCGCAGGAGGTCTATGACATCTTTGACATAACGGGCTTCGATCAGATCTTTGAGGTGTCGAGGGCCATGCGGGATGTCTCGGATAAGGAGACGCGCAAGATAGGCTACACGGGCGGGATCACAGTCTATTACCTCGGTGAGGACACGCTCATGAAGGTCTATCCGGAAGGGACGAGCCTTGAAAGCATTGAAGATGAACGGAAGTACTCTCAAGCGGCGCTTCTGAGCGGGATACCCACGCTCATCGACTTTGATGTCGTCACCTATCAGGGACGCTATGGGATGCTCTATGAACTGGTCAAGGCAAACACGGTGTCCGCTCTGCTGGAGAACTCGCCCTGGAAACTGGAGACCTACGCGGAGAAGATGGGCACTCTGCTGAAGCTCATCCACTCTGCCACGCCAAAGAATGTCGTGCTCCCCAAAGCGTCGGATATTTATGCGGGGTGGGCCAGGAAAATGACGCCGTGGCTGCATGGCAGCGAGATCAGCGTTCTCCTCGGGCTCATCAGTGTTATCCCGGAGACGAACACGATCCTTTATGGAAACTTCCACGCGCGCAATGTTTTTATCCAGCATGGCGAGCCGATCCTCATCAACATGGCTGGCATTTGCTGTGGAAATCCCATCTATGATCTTGGAACGACCTACATGGTCTACATGAGTGAGTCTGAGCCCCTGGTGAAACGCATGTCCGGCTTTGAGCCGCTCCAGGCCAGAAAGTTATGGAATGTCATGATGGGCGCGTATTTCGACACGAGGGACAAAAATGTCATCCACGAGTACGAGAAGATCATACGGGCAGCGGCGCTGCTGCGTTCCGCCCTTTATCCGGCCTCGTACAACGCATCTCATGGCACTCCCCTGGCAAAGGAGGACGCGGAGTTTTTTGTGGCTCAGGCACGGCGTGATCTCTTCCCGGCGGCGGAGCACATTGAGTCGCTGCTGAGAATAGCGAGATTTGACCGCGGTCTCTGAACGTTCCCCAAAGGCGATCCCCGCCGTGCCTTTTGCCGGCGGGGGCTCTTCTCTCCGCTTTACCAGCGCCACAGCCCGTTTGTCAAGCTCCCTCTTCCCCAGAGTGTGTCATTCTGGCACACTTCATTGCGACCTCGCCTGATTCCCTGTATAATTCACCCTATCTTCGCTAAGAGCGTCACGGGAAAAATCCACCCGACGGGGGCG
>JAEEGY010000187.1 GCA_016280565.1 Fretibacterium sp. | reverse complement strand
TGGATAAGTCCGTCCTCAGCGGCACCATCCAGAACGACATCCTCAAGGAGTTCATGGTCCGCAACACGTACATCTACCCGCCCAAGACCTCCATGCGCATCATCGGCGACATCTTTGCCTACACGTCCCAGAATATGCCGAAGTTCAACAGCATCAGCATCTCCGGCTACCACATCCAGGAGGCCGGGGCCACGGCGGACATCGAGCTGGGCTACACGCTGGCCGACGGGCTGGAGTACCTCCGCACGGGCGTCAACGCGGGGCTGAGCATCGACGCTTTCGCGCCGCGGCTGTCGTTCTTCTGGGGCATCGGGAAGAACTACTTCATGGAGGTCGCCAAGATGCGGGCTGCCCGCGTGCTGTGGGCAAAGATCGTAAAGTCCTTTGACCCCAAGAACCCGAAGTCCATGGCGCTGCGCACCCACAGCCAAACCTCCGGCTGGAGCCTGACGGAGCAGGACCCCTACAACAACGTGGAGCGCACCTGCATCGAGGCTATGGCCGCCGCCCTGGGCCACACCCAGTCGCTGCACACCAACGCGCTGGACGAGGCCATCGCCCTGCCCACGGACTTCTCCGCCCGCATCGCGCGCAACACCCAGCTTTACATCCAGGACGAGACGAAGGTCTGCAAGGTCATTGACCCGTGGGGCGGCTCATGGTACGTGGAGGCGCTGACGGACGAACTGATCCGCCGTTCGTGGGCGCACATCCAGGAGGTGGAGGAGCTGGGCGGCATGGCCGCGGCTATCGACACCGGGCTGCCCAAGATGCGCATTGAGGAGGCGGCCGCGCGGCGTCAGGCGCACATCGACTCCGGTTCGGAGGAGATCGTTGGCGTGAACTGCTGCCGCCTGGACCACGAGGATCCGCTGGAGATCCTTGAGGTGGATAACACGGCCGTCCGTGAGGCGCAGTTGGCGCGCTTGAAGAAGCTCCGCGAGAACCGCGACCAGGCGAAGGTCGATGAGTGTCTGGCGGCCATCACGAAGGCCACGGAGACCGGCGAGGGCAACCTGCTGGCTCTGGCGTTGGAGGCCGCGAGGGCCCGCGCGTCCCTGGGCGAGATCTCCGACGCGGTGGAGAAGGTCTGTGGGAGGCATAAGGCAGTGATACGTTCCATTTCCGGCATTTACAGCAGCGAGTTTGCCGACGAGGAGATCATCGGCGAGGTCCGGAAGATGACGGACGAGTTCGCGGAGAAGGAAGGCCGCCGTCCGCGCATCATGATCGCCAAGATGGGGCAGGACGGGCACGACCGCGGCGCGAAGGTCATCGCCACAGCGTTCGCCGACATGGGCTACGACGTGGACATCGGGCCGCTGTTCCAGACGCCGGAGGAGGCCGCCCAGGACGCGGTGGACAACGACGTGCACATCGTGGGCATGAGTTCTCTGGCCGCGGGACACAAGACGCTCCTGCCGCAGCTGGTGGAGGAGCTGAAGAAGCGTGGGCGCGAGGATATCATCGTGGTCATCGGCGGAGTCATCCCGGCCCAGGACTACCAGTTCCTGAGGGACCACGGCGCGTCGGCCATCTTCGGCCCCGGCACGGTCATTCCGGTGGCGGCGAAGAAGGTCATGGAGGAGCTGAATGCCCGAGTATTTGGGTAGGCCGGAGTGGGCTCCTGAGAACGCGGGCAGCGAGTTTGCCTGTCGTGTGATGGGGGGCGTGCACGAATCCCACGACGGGATGGTGTTTACGCCCTCCCCCTCCACAGGGCCCGCGCCCAAACGCAAGCAGCTCACGGTCCAGGACTACATCGACGGCGTCCTGTCCTGCGACCGGACGGTGTTGTCCCGGGCGATCACGCTGGTGGAGAGCAACTCTTCCGCGCATTTCGAGACAGCTCAGCAGGTCATCTCCGGCGTGCTGAAGGAGACAGGACGCGCGGTCCGCGTGGGCATCACCGGCGTCCCCGGCGCGGGCAAGAGTACGTTCATCGAGGCGCTGGGCACCTGGCTTTGCGAGAACGGACACCGTGTGGCGGTGCTGGCAGTGGACCCCAGCAGCAGCGTCACGAAGGGCAGCATCCTTGGGGACAAGACGCGGATGGAGAAGCTGTCGCGGAACAAAAATGCCTTCATCCGCCCCTCGCCTTCGGGCGGGACCCTGGGCGGCCTGACGCGCAAGAGCCGCGAGACCATGCTGCTGTGCGAGGCAGCGGGCTATGATGTGATCTTAGTCGAGACCGTGGGCGTGGGGCAGAGCGAGGTCACCGTGCGGGACATGGTGGACTTCTTTATGCTGCTGGTCATCACCGGCGCGGGCGACGAGCTCCAGGGCATGAAAAAGGGCGTGATGGAGCTGGCGGACGCCATCGTGGTGAACAAGGCTGATGGCGACAACGTCATGAAGGCCCGGGCCACCCGCGCGGATTATGACCGCTTTTTGCACTACCTCCGGCCCTCGACGGAGGGCTGGGTGAGCCACGCCTACACCTGTTCGTCTGTCACCAACGACGGCGTGCCGGAGATATGGGGCGTCATCACGGATTTCATGGAGACGGTGAAGGCCTCCGGGGTCTTTGCGGAGCGGCGGAGGCAGCAGTCCCTCTCCTGGGTCCGGTCGATGGTGGAGGACCACCTGCTGCGCAGCTTCTACGACAACCCGGCGGTGAAGGCCCACATGCCGGAGACCGAGGCCCGCGTGGCCCGGGGGGAGCTGGCCGCCACCCAGGCGGCGCTGGAGCTGTTGGCGCTGTACACGAAACAAAACCAGGGTTAAGTCCAACGGCCTCCCTGATAGCTCTGAAAAAATCACGGAGCCCATGTTATAATGAGTCCAATATGCGGTGACGTGACCGGCATGACGTTAATCGGTAGGTCATGCCGGGCGTCACTTGGTATTTTATGTAGAAGGGGTTTTGACTATGGCTAAGATCGATTTGAGCAAGTATGGCATCACGGGAGCGACGGAGATCATCCACAATCCCTCTTTTGAGTTTCTGTATGAAGAGGAATTGAAGCCTGAGCTGACGGGTTTTGACAAGGGGCAGCTGTCGGAGCTGGGCGCGGTCAACGTCATGACCGGCATCTATACTGGCCGTTCGCCCAAGGATAAGTACATCGTTATGGACAAGAACTCCAAAGACACGGTGTGGTGGACTTCGGATGAGTACAAAAACGACAACCACCCGCTCTCCGAGGAGCACTGGAAGGTGCTGAAGGATATCGCGATGAAGGAGCTTTCCAACAAGCGGCTCTTCGTCGTGGACGCCTTCTGCGGCGCGAACAAGGACACCCGCATGGCCGTCCGCTTCATCATGGAAGTGGCGTGGCAGGCGCATTTCATCAAGAACATGTTCATCATCCCGACGGATGAAGAGCTGGAGAACTTCGAGCCGGACTTCGTCGTGTTCAACGCGAGCAAGGCGAAGGTAGAGAACTACAAGGAGATGGGGATGAACTCCGAGACGGCGGCCGCCTTCAACATCACGAGCCGCGAGTCGGTCATCATCAACACCTGGTATGGCGGCGAGATGAAGAAGGGTATGTTCTCCATGATGAACTACTACCTGCCGCTCAAGGGCATCGCCTCCATGCACTGCTCCGCCAACACGGATATGCAGGGCAAGAACACGGCGATCTTCTTCGGTCTGTCGGGCACCGGCAAGACCACGCTGTCCACGGACCCCAAGCGTCTGCTTATCGGCGACGACGAGCACGGCTGGGACGACAATGGCGTCTTCAATTTCGAGGGCGGCTGCTATGCAAAGGTCATCAACCTGAGCAAGGAAGCTGAGCCCGACATCT
>JAEEGY010000186.1 GCA_016280565.1 Fretibacterium sp. | reverse complement strand
CAAAGGGCTTCATATTGACGTCCCCCGTCGTCCGCAGGACCGCCATCTCAAGCTCCAACTCCGGATGGGCGGTGGCGATGGCGTCCATCACCAGGCGGCTCTGAGCCACGGCCAGCGCGCTGCCCCGCCCGCCGACGCGAATCTTACGCTTCATTGGCCTTTTCCTCCGCAACCCAGCTCTCCCAGACGGCGCGCAGACGGTCCGCAAGGCGGCGCGTCATGGCACAGGACAGCCCCGCGGTCGAGACCGAAGCAGCCGCCTCCCCCGACGCCACCAGCGCGGGGAAGAAGAAGCTGCCCTCCGCCGCCGCGTCCGCCACGCTGACAGGGATTCCCCGCGCGCGCGCCTCCCGCCCAACCTGACGGTTGACCTCCCGGTCGTCCGACGCCGCCACGGCAAGGGACATTCCCTCCAGGTCCCCTGGCTCGAAGGGCCGTAATGACCGTTCCGCCTCCCGGGGAAAATCGTCCCGAAAGACCGGGCTGACAGCCCGTACCCTTGCGCCGCATCTGAGGAGCGTCACCGTCCGGCGGAGCGCCACGCTGCCCCCGCCGGCGACCAGCACGCGCCGCCCCTCCAGGTCCAGCAATAGGGGAAAGAGCGGCGGCCGCGGCAGGCCCAGCCTCCGCCGGGCCCACAGGACCCCCTCCTCCACGGTGTGGCCCTCTTCAGCATCCGGACGTGCGATCAGGATGACCCCGGCTCCGGCCTCCCGGGCAGCATCCAGCTTCGCCTCAATGCCCCCCGCCGTCCCGCCGTCCTTCGTCACCAGGACCGATGCCCCTGTGTCCTCCAGCATAGCCCGGTTCATTGTGTGGGAAAAAGGCCCACGCATGGCGATGATGTGCGCAGGGTCAAAGCCCAGTTCCTCACAGGCGCGCAGGACGTCCGACGTGGGCAGGACGCGCGCAAAAAGCCGCGCCCGCCAGTCTCGCACGGCGGTGAACTCGCGGAGCTCCTTGCTTCCCACCGTGAGCAGGACGTTTCCCTCGCGGTGGTCCAGCAGCTCCGCCGCCTCCCGGCAGGACCCCGCCAGGGTGACCCCCTCACCGTTCAGGGCCGCAGGCCCCCGGCTCACGCGCAGAAGCGGCACGCCCGTCTCCTCGCAGGCGGCTTTGATGTTCTTCGTCACTTCAACGGCGTAGGGGTGTGTGGCGTCGATGACGCAGGCGATGTTCTCCGTCTGGATAAGGGCAGCCATGCCCGCCGCGTCCAGCCGCCCCACGCGGGCCTCTACGTTGGGCAGATCCCTCACCAGCTCCGCGCCATACTCCGTGGCCACGCAGCAGAGCCCCCCGACCCGCTCCAGTATCTCGCGGGCTTCTGTTGTCCCGCCAAAGAGCAGCAGCCGGGGCGTCACGGACGTTCCCCTTCCTCAAGGGGATAGCCCCGGCGCGTGACCATGCGGCCAGCCACGATCGCCGTCTGGGAATTGCCGATGATAGCCGTGCAGAACATATCAAGCTGGGCTTTCTGTATCTCGCCCAGGGTGGTGACACAATGGCTCTGTCCCGGCCGGCCGATGTCCCGGACCCACCCGGCGGGTGTCTCCGGTGGCCTGTGTCGCAGCAGGAGGCTGCAGGCCCACTGAAAGTGGTGCGGGCGGCCGCGGCTCGAGGGGTTGTAGAGGCAGGTGATAAAGTCCGCCTGAGCGGCAGCGAGGAGGCGGCGCTCGATGAGCTCTCGGGGCGTCCGGAGGTCGCTGAGGCTGATGACGGCGAAGTCCTGCATGAGCGGGGCTCCCAGGACAGCGGCAGCGGAGTTGGCCGCGGTGACACCCGGCACGATCTCGACCTCAGTTTTAAGCTCAGGGGGAAACGGCCCCCCTAAAACCCCCAGCTGGCCTCCGGCGATCTCCAGCATCAGCCCCGCCATGCCGTAGACGCCGGGATCGCCGCTGGACACCAGCCCCACCGTGTGCCCCTCCAGAGCCAGGGCGAGGGCCTCGCGGCATCGTTCCGCCTCCTGACGCATGGTGGAGGACCGCAGCTCCTTGTTGGGAAAGAGCGGTGCGATGAGGTCGATATACGTCCGGTAGCCCAGGATGACGTCACACCGTTCCAGCGCTGCCAGCGCCCGCGGTGTCATTTCTTCTTTGCCTCCCGGGCCAAGCCCGACGACGTAGATCATGAATGCCCTTCCCTGGTGGCAAGTTCCACCTCGGCCCGGATAATATGGAGGGCCTGCCAGCCGGCGATGGTCCCGTCCGCGATCATCTGCCTGACCCAGCCGCCGATGCCGTTCTGCGCCGGGGCGGACAGTTTAAGCGACAACCACACAGGCTGTCCGTTCTCCTCAACGTCAAGGCCAGCTTCTGCGTCCAGTACGGCTTCGCCATAGCAGGCCCGCGCCCGTTCCAACAGCTCATCAGAGCGGAGTTCGCCACACACCCAGTACCGCGCCGCCAGACAGACCTTCCCCAGCGAGGGGGCGTCCTCCGCGACGGGATAAGCGCGCAGCAGACGGAAGCCCTCGGGCAGGGCCGCGTCCCAGCGGGACAACATCTCCTCGGGCTCGCCCTCTGTCCACACGTCCACCGGCTCGGCCAGGGCCACAACCCCGGCGGGGAGCTCCGGACCAAAGCTCATGCGGGGATGGGGGGAGAAGCCCTGGGTCAGAGCCAGGGACACCCCGGCGCGAAGGGCCGCGCGGGTGAAGAGCGATGCCAGGGAGACATGAGGCACGAAACACGCCCCTCCTCGCTTTTCGTAGATGAGGCGAAAACGAGTGCTCATTCCTTCCTCCCCTTACAGTTCAGCCCACATCCGGCGCAGCGCCCCCACCGGCAGTCCGGCGTCAGAGCAGGGACCTCCCCATAGGCCTTGTGCCGCTCGCGCAGAAGGAAATCCTTCGTCACACCCACGCTGATGTGGTCCCAGGGCAGGGTCTCCGTCTCGTCCCGTTCGCGGGTGAAGATCAGGGGATCCAGCCCGCAGTGCTCAAACGCGTCCAGCCAGTTTTGCAGGTTGAAGGTCTCGGTCCAGCTATCGAAACGAGACCCTGTCCGCCAGGCCCGTTCAATGACGTCCGCCGTGCGCCGGTCCCCACGGGAGAGCACGCCCTCCAGGAAGGTCTGTTCCGGCTCATGGTAGCTGAGGGTGATGGAACGCTCATGGATCTGGGATTTGAGGTAGTGCCCCTTCCTCCGCAGCTCCTCCATGGAGTTTTGGCGTTCCCATTGAAACGGCGTGTGTCCCTTGGGCACAAAGCCCGCCACGGAGGCACTGACCGTCGTGCGCTTCCGCCCCAGGGAGCGTCCCAGCTTCAGCGTCCGCCGCGCCAGCGCGATGATGCCGTCCAGGTCCTCCTCCGTCTCCGTGGGCAGCCCCATCATGAAGTAGAGCTTCACCCGATCCCAGCCCAGCGAGAAGGCCTCCGTCAGACAGGCTTCGATGGCCTCCTCGGTGACGCCCTTGTTGATGACATCACGGAGCCTCTGAGTTCCTGCCTCCGGGGCGAAGGTCAGCCCGCCCCGCCGCAGTTTCTGGAGCCGTCCCGCCAGCCCCACGGAGAACCCGTCTATCCTCAGGCTCGGCAGGCTCAGATGCGCCCTGCGCTCCGTCAGGGGCCCTGTCAGCCCGTCGATGAGACGCTCAATGTTGGAGTAGTCGCAGGACGCCAGCGAGAGGAGCCCCAGTTCGTCGTAGCCGCTTCGGGCCAAAAGCCGCGGCACAGCCTCCATCACCGCCTCCACGCTCCGTTCCCGCACAGGGCGGCAGATCATCCCCGCCTGGCAGAACCGGCAGCCCCGCGAGCAGCCTCGGAAGAGCTCCAGCGCCGCCCGATCGTGGACGACACTCACGGAGGGGACGGCGATGTCCTCCGGAATGGGGGCATCGTCCAGGTCCTTCAGAATCTGACGCTCGATGGGAAAGGGGAACGACTCACCCGGCACAGGCCGTCCTGCTCCGTCCGTCTCATAAAGCGAGGGGACGTAGATACCCTTGAGCTTTGCACAGGCGGCGAGGCGGGAACTCCGGCGATCTCCCCTGGTCCCTGCAAGGAGCTCCAGCAGCGAGGGGAGCAAAATCTCGGCCTCCCCGATACAGAAGAGGTCGATAAAGGGCGACAGGGGCTCCGGGACAAGGGCCCCATGCCCTCCGGCGATGACGAGGGGGACGTTCTCTCCCCGATCCTGGGAACGCAGGGGGATCCCCGCAAGGTCCAGCAGGGTGAGCACATTCGTGTAACCCGTCTCGTGCTGGAGAGTGAAGGCCACAACGTCAAATTCGCAGAGAGGCCGGCGCTGTTCCACAGAGATCAGGGGAAGATTCTGGGCGCGGAGCAGGGCCTCCATGTCCACCCAGGGACAGTAAGCCCGGTCCACAAGGCAACCCAATCCACGGATCAGCGAGGCAATGAGCTGAAAGCCGTAGTAGCTCATCCCGATCTCGTAGACATCGGGAAAGGCAAGGCAGATACGCAGACTTTTTCCTTCCGGACCGTCCCACTCCGGCACGGGGTAGCCGCGCCACTCGCTGCCGCTGTAGCGCGAGGGGCGCGCCACCTGAGAGAGAAGAGCCCAATGCGGCTCATTAAATTCAGGAAAGAACATGGACCACACTTCTGAATTTTGAGTTCTCAATGTATATACTCTCAACAAGGCCAAGGGCGATGAAGAGAGAAAGAAGAGCGCTCCCGCCATAGCTGAGGAAGGGCAGAGGCAATCCCGTGACGGGCATCAGGCCGATGCTCATCCCCACGCTCTCAAACATCTGGAACCATATCCACACCGCCACCCCGGCGGTGAGAATCTTACACCGGCGGTCACGGCTCCGGGCCCCCGCGCCGATGATACGGCAGAAGAGGATGGCGAACAGGATGAGGAGCAGCCCATCCCCAATGAAGCCAAATTCCTCGGAGCAGACGCTGAAGATGAAATCCGTGTGAGGTTCCGGGAGGAAGCGGAGCTTGCTCTGCATCCCCATCATGAAGCCCTTGCCCCAAAAACCTCCGGACCCCACCGCAATGCGGGACTGGATGACGTTGTACCCCGCACCCAGAGGGTCCCTCATGGGGTCGATGAAGACCAGGAGGCGCATCCGCTGATATTCCTTGAGGCCAAAGAGGATGACAAAGGGCAGAAGCGCCGCCCCCGTCCCGATGATCCCGAACAGATAGCGCAACGGGGCTCCTGCCGCCAGCAACATCCCCAGGGCGATGACAACATAAACCAGCGCGCTCCCCGCGTCCGGCTGAAGGAGGACGAGAAGGACCGGCACAGCCATCACACCAAGGCCCGCAAGGAACGCCTTGAAAGTGAGCGGCGGGTACCGGCTCAGGAACTTCGACATCATCAGGATGAGGGATATCTTGGCGAACTCCGAGGGCTGGAATCGGAACCCGGCGATGGGTATCCAGCTCTGAGCCCCCTTGACCCTGGGCGCGAGAAGCGGCGTAAAAAGGAGCAACAACAAAGTCAAACCGTAGATGAGGTAGGCTGCGTCCAAAAGCCGGTTATGCCCTGCGGCCAGGACCGCCGCCAGAGCAAGACAGCTCAAAAGCATCCATAGTGTCTGCCGAAACGCCAAGTCGCCTCCCTGGCCCAGGGAGCCAGCCCCGGCACTGTAGATACAGAAGATGCCCCACAGGACCAAAGCCAGCACACACCCCGCCATTAGGCGGTCCAGGGAGGCGACGTCCTCCTTAAAAAACGAGATGCGCGGAGCTTCCATAAATTAAAACGGCGTTAGTTGTCCTCAACCCATGTGCCGCTGCCACGCTTGATCCGAAGCACCGGGACGTTGGCAACCAGGGCTACCGCCTGCTCGTCACGGTCCAGGTCCAGTTCGATCTTGCTCGTGTCGATGTCCATATACTTTGTCAGGACACCGATCATCTCCCGGCGGAGGTCCTCAAGAAGCTGCGGTGAGATATCCGTCCGGTCGTGGACCAGAACGATACGAAGCCGGTTCTTGGCTGTCTGCCCGGAACCGCTGGAGGATCCCCCGAAAAAACTTTTCAAAAAACCCATGGTTATCTCCTCCTGCCCGTTAACGCCGTTTAAAGAATTTCTTGATTCGGCGGAGGAACCCGTGGGTGGCGTAAGCCTGGAGATCCATTAGAGGAACGTCGCGCCCCATGATGCGCTCCGCGATGTTGAGGTAGGCCTGAGCTGCGGGCGAGTCTAAGGACATGGTCATGGGCTCGCCGTTGTTGGCGGACTTGATGACGCTCTCGTCCTCCGGCACGATGCCAATCAGAGGAATGGAGAGGACGTCAAGAATGTCCTCCTGAGCCAGCATGTCGCCGTCCTGGACCATGTTGGGACGCAGGCGGTTGATGATGAGGCGTATCGGGGATTTGCCCATGGACTCCAGCATGCCGATGATGCGGTCCGCGTCTCTCACGGCGGGTATCTCCGGGGTCGTAACCACCAGCGCCTCGTCCGCTCCGGCCGCAGCGTTCTTGAATCCGCCCTCAATGCCAGCCGGACAATCCAGAAGGATGAAGTCAAAGTCCGGCTTGAGCTGCTCGCAGAGCGCGACCATCTGTTCCGGATTGACGGCATCCTTTGTGCGCGTCTGAGCGGCAGGCAGCAGATAGAGGTTAGGCACCCGCTTGTCCTTCACCAGGGCCTGATTCAGGCGGCAGTTCCCCTCGATGACATCGATGAAGTTGAACACCACCCTGTTTTCCAGCCCCATTACCACATCAAGATTGCGCAACCCAACATCCGCGTCGATGGCGACGACCTTTTGGCCGAACTTTGCCAGCGCCGCGGCGATATTCGCCGTTGAGGTGGTCTTTCCGACCCCTCCCTTACCGGAGGTCGTAACAATAACCCGCGCTCCCAATCAAAACCCTCCATTCATGATCTGACGCATAATTCTAGTCGTCAACCCTGATATTTTACACAAAGGCACGTTTTTTTTCCAGACAGGCCAAATTATATTATATCCCGGCCTCCATGTCCGGCAACCTCCTTAAGGAAATTGCTTACCCGGATGATGGGTTCGCCGTCCTCCAGCGTGATGAGGACTGGTTTACGCCAGCCGGAGATCGAGTCGTCCGCATAGCAGAGCTTGTTTCCCAGGCGGACCTGCGGCGACTCGAAGGACCCCGCCATGATAAAGACATCCGCCTCCCCGCTCATTGGGGTGCCCACGGGCCCCACCTGTCCCGCGTGGACAAGGCCGCGGAGCCGCCCCGCCACAACGACATTTCCCCCCGCGATGATCTCCGCGCCGGGGTTCAGGTGCCCCCACAAAAGGACGTCCCCCGGAGCCTCAATGGTCTGTCCGCCCCTCAGGGAGGTATAGACGGCCTTAAGCGCCGGGCGGTTTCCCAGCCCGGCCTCTGCCATCCTTTGAGGACTGAGGATAGGCGTTGTCAGGGACTCGTTCTCAAGGGGCTGGTGAGGCTCCTCCACGGAGAGCCCGGAACTTCGAAAGAGCCTCAGGGTCTCCTCGTTGGTGGAAAGCCAAGCCAGCACGCGGACATGCTTGCCCCACACCAGCTTCTGCATGAGCCGGACAAGGAATCCCGGCGAGCAAACACGGGACTGGAAGTCCAGCACGATCCCTTCCTCCATGGGAAGCAGATACGCCTTTGAGGGAATCCTCAGCAGGAGGTCCAGAAGTGCGGCCTCGCTGGGGGTCATGGGCATGGTGATGTGGATGCCGTAGGGCCTCCTCTCCATACGGATCTGGACCTCCGTCCCCCGCATCTTCTCAGCGATGCGCTTTTGAAACGTCTTCATCCGGTTTTGTAATGTTCCCATCTTCCGTAACCATCTTCTCCTGATCTTCTCCGGCAGAGTGGCTCAGCATGTGGGCCAAAAGCTCACCAACCAAGGGCGATGCGACGCTGCTGCCGTGTTTTCCCCCCTCGATGACCGCCACCGATACATACTGTGGGGCCTCTGCCGGAGCGTACCCCACGAACAGCGCGTGGTCGGCCCCGTGGGCGTTTTGCGCTGTCCCCGTCTTTCCGGCGACAGCGACACCAAACCGCCCGGCCCGCGCGCCTGTCCCCCGGCTCACGACATACTCCAGGCCCCTCTGTACGAGGGCGAGCTTCTCCGGCGTCAGATGCAGATCCTCCGGCTCCCGGTAGTTCAGGACGCAGAGGTGAGGCGTTACAAGTTTACCTCCATTTGCGATAGCCGCATAGACCCGCGCGATCTGAAGGGGGGTCATGAGGACGTACCCCTGCCCAATGGAGTAGTTCACGGTATCCCCCTGATACCAGCTCTGACGGAATCGCTTCCTTTTCCATTCCGGCCCGGCGATGATGCCCGGCTGCTCCCCCGGCAGGTCCACGCCCGTGGGCTCACCCAACTGGAACTTCCGCCCCCATTTTATCAGCCGATCGATGCCCATCTTCAGCCCCACCTGATAGAAGAACACGTCGCAGGAGTGCTGGAGGGCGGACAACACGTTCTCCGCTCCGTGCCCGCTGTGTTTCCAGCAGCGGAAGCTCCGGTTGGCCACGCGGAGCGCCCCACCGCAGAAGAACGACGTGGAGCTTGAGATGACGTCCTCCTCAAGGGCCGCGACAGACATGAATGCCTTGAAGGTGGAGGCCGGAGGGTAAATGCCGGAAATGGCCCGATCCATCATGGGTCGGGCGGGGTCCCCTGCGATGCGGTTCCACTCCTGCCCGGACACGCCCCAGGCCAGGGGATTGTTGTCATAGGTGGGAGAGGAGGCCAAAGCCAGGATCGCTCCCGTCCGAACGTCCATCGCCACCAGCGCACCCCGGTAGTCCTTCAGGAGCTCCCCTGCCCGCTTTTGAAATCCCATATCGAGGGTCAGGCGAAGGTCCTCGCCCTTTGTAGCGGAGTAAGAGTCCAGCGTACGGACCCGGCGCCCCCGGGCATCCACCTCAATGGCTTCCTCTCCGGCCTCGCCGCGCAGCCGTTCCTCATAGGACCGCTCAATGCCGGCCTTACCGATCAGGTCGCCCCCAAGATAGCCGTTCTCCGCGTTGGCCTTCAGTTCCTCCTCGGAGATCTCTGCTACGTAGCCCAGGACGTTGGCTGCCATGGCCCCCGCCGGGTAGGTACGCCGCCAGACAGAGAGGGGGAACAGCTCCCGCGGGAAATCCGTATCCGCCACGAGGTCCGCCATCTGGGGCATCGTCAGGTTCGGCACCAGGCGCATCACGCGGTAGGGAGCTTGGCGCTGCTGCTTGACTATCCGCTCCAGCTGGGGAATGGTCATTGGTATCCCATGCCGCACCAGGACCTCGCTGAACTTCGCGAGTTTCTCCGGCGTGTTCAGGTCCAAAGGATAGCCCATGATGCTGAAGGTCGTCTCATTCACAGCCAGGGGAACGCCGTTGCGGTCGAATATCTCGCCCCGCGGCGCAGTGAAGCGGATGAGACGGAGGCGATTGTTGTAGGCCAGCCGGACGTACTTGTCCCCCTGGTAGATCTGGCAGTAGTAGAGCCCCGCCAGAAGGAGCAGCAGTGAACCCAAAAGACAGCTCAGGAGGACTTTCAGCCGGTTGTCCAGAAGGTCACGGATCTCAGGCATGGGGATTTATAAGCCGCCCGCAGCGTCGGCCTTCATTCGCTGCGAGTAGAACCAGAGGCATAAAAGCAGCGCCGGCAGCGCGTAAAGCTGTTCCATCAGGAAGAACCCGCCTCCCGTGTCCCCGCCGAGGATGAGCACGGGCAGCAGGGGGGGGATGAGCTGCGACGATTCCAGCACCAGGAACACCACGAAACCTGTGCGCCCCTGAAGAGGAATGATGCTCCATATCCAGAGGACCAGCATCACCACGACCACGTAACCCAGAGTGAAGAACCCAGGGATACCGACCCAACGGAGATCCCACAGAAGCCCTCCGCCAAAGGCGGTCCAGATGGCCCAGACCCGCTCCTCGTCTTCGTCCTTCAGCAGACGGTAGACGATGCCCAGCAAAAAGAGCTCCGGGATCTGCATCACCCCCCCAAAGAGGACCGTCAGGAGGTCCTGGAGCAGCCAGAGAAGAAAGAGGATCATTGCGCTTCCCCCAATGAACCTATTGAGACGGAGTAAAACCGGGAAAGGTCCGCCCCCGGCTCTACGCGATAGGTGATATAGCCGTCCGGTGTCGTCTCCAGCTCCTCCGCGATCTTTCCAATGGGAAGCCCCGGCGGGATCTGCTCTCCAATGAGCGCCGTATCGAGCTTCATCCCCGTCCGCTCGCCGCGGCCCGCGGGGATGTACTTCAGGAGGACAGCCCCCTCTCCATCCCCCATAACGACGCCCAACTCCCGCGTCTCCTGCACCACGACGGGGATCAGCAGGGAGGGCGAGGTCAAAAGCTCCGCCCAGGAGGACATCAGTGAGACAGAGCTCACCCTGCCGGCGAGATAGCCCTGATGAAAAACAGGCATTCCCTCCTTCACGTGTTCCCGCTCCCCCTGATCGATGCGGACCTCGCTCCACCAGGACATGGGGGCCCGAAGCGTCACTCTGGCCTCGTGCATTCTGGCGCCGAGCTCGGAGAGGAGCTTCTCGTTTGCCATAGCCGCATCCAGAATACGCAGCTTCGCGTTTTCATCCCGCAGTCGCACAAGCTCTTCCTCAAGGGTCTGACGGTCCTGCGAGCGTGACTGCCATTCAAGGAAAACACTTCGAAGAAAAACGGCCGGTTGTTCGGGGATGGCCAACATCTCACCCAAAAGGTCCACCACGACCTTCGATATCCCCAGGCTCGTCCCTCCGCCCAGGAGGGACAGCCCAAGGATAAGGGCCGTCAACCCATGCGCCCACTCGCGGGGACGCTGGAAGGCGCGCATGGCGGGGCCGCGTTCAAACATGGCCTCTCCTTATGCCGCCCTTCAGCGCGAGCCGCGCTCGATGGACGTCAGGACCCGGCGCATGGTCCCAAGATTTTCCAGGATCTTCCCCACGCCCAGCGCCACGGAGAAGAGAGGCTTCTCCGCTATGATGACCGGTGTGTTGATGGTTCGGGAAAGACGCTCGGCGAACCCATTAAGGAGCGCAACACCGCCGGTGAGGACGATTCCACGATCCACAACGTCCTTGGCCAGCTCCGGAGGCATCTTCTCCAGCGCCACCTTCACCATGTCCTCAATACCGGTGAGGAGGGGGTCCAATGCCTCGCGGACCTCCACGGAGGAGACGATGTCGCTTTTGGGCAGGCCGTCAGACAAATCCCGCCCCTTCACGGCCATCTCCAGCTCCGGAGAGAGCGGCAGGGCGGAACCGATGGTGTTCTTGACCTCCTCTGCTGTCGTCTCTCCAATAGAGAGAGCGTAACGCTGGCGCACCATGGCGATGATAGCGTTGTCCATTGCCCGCCCCGCCGTGCGGAGGGAATTTGTGACCACAATGCCCCCCAGGGAGATGACGGAGACCTCGCTGGTGCCGCTGCCGATATCGATGACCATGCAGCCGTTGGGCTTGTCGATGGGGAGCCCAGCGCCCAGCGCCGCGGAGATGGGCTCCTCCACAACGTAGGCCTCACTGGCCCCTGCGCCGAGCGTCGCGTCAACGAAGGCTTTGCGCTCCACCTCCGTAGCTTCCGCCGGGACGGAGATGACCACGCGGGGATGGGATATGGAGCCGCCGCCCACCTTTCGGAGGCAGTGGCGGATCAGTTCCTCGGTCATATCGAAGTTGGCGATGACCCCCTCCTGAAGCGGCCATATCGCCTCGATGCCAGTGGGGACCTTGCCGGCCATGGCCTTGGCCTCGCGCCCCACGGCGATGACCTCCAGCCCCTTTCCACGGGGGAGCTTCCTCACCGCCACCGTTGAGGGCTCGCTGAGGACGATGCCTTTATCCTTGACGTACACCACAATGTTTGCGGAGCCCAAGTCTATCCCCACATCCTGTCCCAACACGCCGGACAGATATCTAAACATTCTTTATCACCTCAAAAACTACTTCGGCCAGTAGGGGTTGCGTTTTCTCTCCTCGCCGATGCTTGTCTCCGGGCCGTGCCCGGGCAGGACGGAGAGGCTGTCCGGAAGGCCGGCAAGACGCCGCAAAGACGCCTCCAGCACGGTCGAATCTCCTCCCTCTAAATCCGTCCTCCCCACGCTCTGCGCGAAGAGGGTATCCCCGGACGCCAGGAGCCTCTCATCCCCACCACTTATAAGATAGCACACTCCGCCCTCTGTGTGGCCGGGGGTTTCCATGACCTGTATCTCCATCTCTCCCACGCGGAGGACGTCGCCTTCTTTGAGCTCGTGGAAGTCTGTGATGGGCTCGCACTGGATCCCCAGAAGGTCCTGAAGGGCCTGGGCAGGTTCGCGCAGACGGTAGGCGTCGCCGTGCCCAATGTAGATTTCATTCCCCACAACGGGTTCCAGGCTGCGAAGCCCCGCGAAGTGGTCCAGGTGCCCGTGGGTCAGAAGGACCTTCCGCAGTTTTAACGCGGGGGAGGTACCCCCCGCACCCCCTGAACCCGCCGAGGCCTTTATAAACTCCAGCACCTCGGTGGCGTCCCCGCCAGGGTCGACGAAGAACGCCTCCCCGCCGTCATCCCAAAAAAGATAACCGTTCGTCCAGAGCGCGCCCAGAGGAAAACGTTTGTAGTGCATCCTGACCTCCTGAATACTTATCCTGACCTTTACCCCGTCAAAAACCGGTTCATATTATATATCAGAAAGGCCCGGCCCCTTATGGTGTTTTACATCGTCTTGTCGTAGTGCTTGATCAGCGCCTGGGTCCCCAGATCGCCCAGCCCCTGCGCCTCTAACTCCCTGTAGTTTTTCAGCACCGCCTGAAGCATCTCAAGCTGAAGCCCACTGTCCCGGGACTCCCCGTCGGCCAGGCCCATATCCTTGATGAAGTGCTTCATGAAGAACCCCGGCGCGAAGTTCCCCTCCAGGATTTTTGTCCCAAAGGCGTCGAGCTGCTTGCTGCCTGCGGCCCCCGTGGAGACGGATTTCAGAAGGACGTTAAGGTCCAGCCCCTTGGCCCGCGCGTAGGCCAGCGCCTCACAGACGCCAGAGAGCGCCCCGGCGATCATGATCTGATTGGCGAGCTTGGCGTGCTGTCCGCACCCGGCCTTCCCCTGATAGTTGATGTTCGTACCCATGGCGCGGAACAGAGGCAGGCAGGCATCAAAGTCCGCCTTATCCCCGCCCACAAGGATGGAAAGCGTACCGTTCTTCGCACCGGTGTCCCCGCCCGTCACGGGCGCGTCCATGACGTGGAAGCCCCTCTTCGTCCCCTCCTCGTAGATTTTTGCGGCCAGAGCAGGGCTGGTGGTGGTCATGTCGATGAGAGTCGTTCCCTTCTCTGCGCTGTCTAAGATGTTTCCCTTTGCGAAGTAGACCTCCTCAACGTCCTTCGGGAAGCCAACGATGGTGATGACCGCGTCGCATCCCTTCACGCAGCCGGCGATGGTCTCGTGGAACTGCGCACCCTCGCCGATAACGTCCTCGACCTTTGCCCTTGAGCGGGCAAAGATATGCAGCTCAAAGCCCGCTTTCATCAGATTCCGCGTCATGCTCTTTCCCATAATTCCCAGGCCAATAAATCCGATCTTCTTCATAACTGTCCCTCCTCTGGAGAAATCTCCTTTCTATTTTAGCTCAGAACGGGATAAAATACTTGCAGAGATATGGGGATATCAGGGAGGCTTTAGGTTGAGGATACGGCGGCCGGTGTTGAAGGATCTGGACGAGGCGGGCACGCTCTGGCAAAGCGGCGGAGCGGTGCTGGAACGCGCGGGGGGGGCGGCACGAGCGTGGGCCTGTCCCCCGGGCCATGTGCTGGCCGTGCTGCCGGACCTTCGCGCCTCCACGGAGTTCGCGGGCAACGTCCGCCGGCTGGGCCATGGGCCCCTTCCCGGCGAGGGCCGCGAGTCCTTCCTTCTGAGCGAGCCGCCCCTGACCTCTCAGGGCATCGAAAGCCGCCCTCTGCGCCTGGAGCGCGGGGAGGTCCTTCGCCGCTGGGCGCAGGGAACGGAGGGAGTGCTGGCAGCAACACCCGGCGCGTTGATGGCTCCTTGTCTTCTGGGAACGGAGGAGCTGACCGTTCAAAAGGGAGAGGGCTCCCAGCGGGACGAACTGGTGGCGTGGCTTGACCGTGCCGGTTATCAGCGCGTGGACCTGGTGTGGTATCCGGGGCAGTTCGCCGTGCGGGGTTTTATCCTTGATGTCTTTGACCCCGCTCACGCGATGCCCCTCCGCTTCGAGTTCATGGACGATGTGGTGGAGCGCATCGCGCCCTTCCACCCCGCCACTCAAAGGAGCGGTGGTCGGAACATAGGCCCCGTGGAGTTGGAGAAAGTCTCCCTCCACGGGCTGGAGAAGGTCCGCCCGGCAGCCCCGGTGGCGCTGCTGCCTCAGGACACGCGCGTCCTGATCTGCGATCCGCGGCGGACCGAGACTCAGGCCCACTCCTTCGGCTGGCTGTGGCATGAGCTCTGCCTTGAGGACATCCCCGACTGGGACGAGACGTTCCACGCTCTGGCGGAGCTGCCCCACCTTCGGCTGACGGACTCGGCGGAGGACGCCGACGCAGAACTGCCCCTTGAAGGGCTGCCCCCCTTCCGCGGGGACGCCGGCGCGGCAGTGCGCCTGTGCCAGGAGCTCAGGGCGGAGGGGTGCACGATCTCCGTCTACACCACGAACCCGCGCTTTCTTGACCTGAAGGGAGGCCCCCTGTCCGGGGCAGGGGCGCTGGACATCCACGAGGGGAACCTGACCTCCGGCTTTGTGGACCGGGCTGCCCGCCGTGCCTTCCTCTCCGACCGGGAGCTCTCCGGTATCACGGCCGGCCTGGAACCGGGCACGGGGGAGGATCTCCTTCTTACCGGTAAGGGGGCTGTCCCCATTGAGTGGCGGGACCGGCTCTCGCCGGGACAGCTTGTCGTCCATGAGGACTACGGACTCGGCGTCTTCCGCGGCATCGAGACGGTCTCCCGCGCAGGGGGAACGGGGGCCCTGCCGCCCATCGACGCGCTGGTGCTGGAGTTCGCGCAGGGGCAGCGGCTGCTCATCCCCGTGCTGCAGTCCTCCAAACTGACGCCCCTGGCGGAGCACGAGAGCGACGAGACGCAGCTGGACAGCCTTCGGGGCGTGCGCTGGAAGCACAGTGTGGAGCGGGACCGCCAGCGCGCGAAGGAGGAGGCGAAGGTGCTGATGGAGATCTTCGCCCGGCGGGAGCTGGAGCGCCGCTCCCCCTGGGACGAGCCAGGAGACCTCTACGACGAGTTCGTCCGCGCCTTTCCCTACGCTGAGACAGCCGACCAGCTCCGGGCCGTGTCGGAGATCATGGCCGACCTGTCGGGCCCCTTCCCCATGGACCGCCTGCTGGTGGGGGACGTGGGCTTCGGCAAGACGGAGGTGGCGCTGCGGGCGGCCTTCCGCGCCGTCACCTCTGGACATCAGGTCTGTGTCCTGGTGCCCACGACCATCCTGGCCCAACAGCACTACGCCACCTTCCAGTCCCGCCTTGCCGGGTTCCCCGTGACCGTGGGCCTGCTGTCCCGCTTCGTCCCCAAAAAGGAGATGGCCCAGACCCTCCAGCGGGCGGCGGAGGGGACAGTGGACATCGTGATCGGGACCCACAAGCTGCTTCAGGACGGTGTCGCCTTCAAACGGCTGGGGCTGCTGGTCATCGACGAGGAGCACCGTTTCGGCGTCATGCACAAGGAGGGGCTGAAGCGGGCCTATGGCTCAGTGGACATCCTGAGCCTGTCGGCGACGCCCATCCCCCGCACGCTGGCCATGGCGCTTCAGGGGCTCCGCAGCATCTCTGTCCTCTCCACGCCCCCTCTGGACCGTCTGCCGGTGACGACCTTTGCCGGCCCCTGGGATCCCTCCCTTGTGCGCAAGGCCATCACCTACGAGCTGAACCGCGGCGGCCAGGTGTACTTCCTCTCCAACCGCATCTCCCGAATGGAGGACCAGCACAAGATGCTGACGGCCTTCTTCCCCGACGCGCGCATCCGCCTCGCTCACGGCCAGATGCCGGAGCGGGAGCTGGAGAGCACGATGATGGAGTTCTACGCCGGCAAGACCGACATCCTCATCGCCACGACGATCATCGAGAGCGGGCTGGACGTGGGACGGGCCAACACCATCATCATCGACGACTCCCAGGAGCTGGGCCTGGCGCAGATGTACCAGCTTCGGGGCCGGGTGGGGCGGCGGGGGGAGAACGCCTTTGCCTATTTCTTCTATCCTGACCGGGAGGGGCTGAGGCAGGACACGGCGGACCGGCTGGAGGCCATCTCCACCATGACGGAGTTGGGCTCCGGCTATGCCATCGCACGGCGCGACCTGGACATCCGCGGCGGCGGCGAGGTCGGGGGGACCAGGCAGCACGGCAGCAGCCGGGCCGCCAGCTTCCACCTCTTCTACCGTATGCTGGAGCAGGAGCTGGCGCGTCTCCGGGGCTTTGAGACGAAGCTGACAGACCTTCGGCTGGAGCAGGGAAAGCGGATCCCCGGCGCGTCCATTCCGCCCACCTACATCCCCCAGGAGGAAGTACGCGTGACGCTCTACCGGCGCTTGCTGAAGGTCGTGGGCGTGGACGAGCTGTGTTCGCTCATGGAGGAGATGAGGGACCGCTTCGGCACGCTGCCGGAGGAGACCCGGCTTCTCTGCGCCCTGACGGCCATCCGAAACTTCGGCGGGCTCTTTGGCCTGGAGACGGTGACCATAGGAGAGAAGGAGACGGCCGCCACGGGGAGTCTGGGCGAGCTGGCCCCGCATTTGAGGAATTTGGGCGGCTGGATCGTGCTGGGCTCTCACGCGGAGGGACCCGCCGGGCTGAAGGGCGCCCTGGGCTTGTTCGAGGCCATGCGGAAAGCGAACAAACAACAATCAAAGGAGGCGCGCTGATGCTGCAGAAAGGTCTGTTCACCGGCAAGAAGGTCATGATCTTTGATATGGACGGGACGCTCATCGACTCCGTGGGCATTTGGAACGCGGTGGACGAGGAGCTCATCAAAAAAATACGCACGAACGACGCGGAAGTGGACGGCCTGCAACACCAGCGCGACATCGCCCTGCGGCGGCTCAGCCGGGAGGAGAACCCCTATATGGCGTACTGCGGTTTTTTGGGGCAGAAGTACGGCTCGCCCCTGAGCGCGGAGGAGATTCACACACTGCGCTACGCCATCGCCCAGGATTACCTTCAGAATAAGGTGGACTATAAGCCGGGGGCCGATGTCTTTATCCGCCGGCTGAAGGCGGCGGGTTACACCCTCACCATCGCCACGGCCACGCGGAAGGCCAACCTGACCCTCTACCGGACGCAGAACAAAAACATCATGTCCAAAGCGGCGCTGGACGATTATTTTTCGCTCATCTACGCACGGGAGGACGCGAAGGAGATGAAGCCCAGCCCGGAGATATACCTGCGCGTCATGAACGAGTTAAGGGCCGCCCCCAGCGAGTGCCTGGTGTTCGAAGATTCGCTCGTGGGCATCGAGGCCGCGCGGAACGCCGGGATGGACTCCGTCGCCATTTATGACAAACACTCCGACGGAGAGCGGGAACAGATCAACGCCCTCGCCACCTGGCAGGCCCGGGATTACGCGGAGCTTATCGACCTTCTGCCGCCTGAGACACCGGACCGTTAAGTTCCCGGCGTCCTGTGCCGATACATAGACTGGAAATTGAGATATTCTTTGAGGAGGTCTTTTATATGGCCGTCACCACCAATGTCAATAACGCCGTCAGCACCCCGGTGACCGGGTCTACTCAGAGCACAGCTACGGCCCTGAGCAACGCGACCAATGACCTGGGCAAGGACGCGTTTTTGAAGTTGCTCATCGCGGAGCTCTCCAATCAGGACCCGCTGAACCCCATGGAGGACCGGGAGTTCATCCCTCAGATGGCGACCTTCAGCAGCCTTGAGCAGATGCAGAACATGAACAAGACTCTGGAGGCCATGTCCGAGGCCAACAAGTTCTCCGCCGTCAGCTACATCGGCAAGGCCGTGGCCTTCACCCAGGGCGAGGGCGAGGAGGCCCACCAGGTGGCCGCCATCGTCAACGAGATCTGGTTTGACCCCGCCAAGGGCACCATCCTCGGCACCACGGAGGGCGATGTGCCGCTCAATAAGGTGGAAGGGGTTTCCGACGTGGCGTAACGCGCCGCGCGTACGTTATATACGTTATAATAGTAAGATAATCGGCTCTCAGGATGAGAACGGTTTGGTGGACGGAGCGACATATAAGGACACAATGGAGGTTTTCTTAAAATGCTCAGATCATTGATGACAGCGGTCACGGGCGTGCGCGCCCACCAGACCATGCTTGACGTGACGGGCAACAACATCGCCAACGCGAACACTACGGGGTTCAAGAAGGACAACACGATCTTCCAGGACCTGATGTATCAGAACCAGAAGCTGGCCAGCGCGCCGGCGGACGGCCGGGGCGGCATCAACCCCGCGCAGGTGGGGTTGGGTGTCAGCGTGGGCGCCATTGAGACGATCTACACTCAGGGGGCGGCCAACTATACGGGCAACGTCTCCGACATGATGATCAACGGCAACGGCTTCTTCATCTACGACAGCGGCACGGGCAGCCAGCTCTACAGTCGCGCCGGGGCGAATGTCCGGGACGCCGACAACAACCTGGTGCAGTCCGGCACGGGCTACAAGCTGCAGGGTTACCGCATGGAGAAGGACCCCATCAACCCCTCCGAGTACGTCCGGGACAGCACCATTTCGGACATCAACATCCCGCTGGGCAAGAAACTGGAGCCCAACGCCACGACGGAGATCAAGTTCCAGTGCAACCTGGACAGCCGCAGCAATGCCTTCCTTCCCTATGGCTTTGCCGACCTGCCCTACAACGCGGACTGCGGATGGCCAACTAACCCGGCGGGCACGGCAGTGATTAAGATGGATGGCAAGGAATACCATATGGCTTTCTCCACGAATTTCAGCGATGATGGCGAGAATTACCTTCAAATTAAAATCGGTTTGAGCGCCGATGATATAAAAAATGGTAACT
>JAEEGY010000185.1 GCA_016280565.1 Fretibacterium sp. | reverse complement strand
GACATCCCCTACTGCTTTTACGCGGTCCTGGCGGGGCTGACCGGCATTCCCTTTGAGACTATCCCCCTCGCCCCGGACCTCTCCCTGCCTGTGGAGCGCTGCCTGTTTAAATGTGGTCTGGGCAAGACACTCTTCCTTGCCAACCCCAACTCCCCCACAGGACTGGCCCTTCCCCGCGTTGAAGTGGAGCGCATCATCCAGGGCAACCGGGACAATATTGTGGTGATCGACGAGGCCTACGTGGACTTCGGGGCCGAGACCTGCGTCCCGCTCATCCACAAGTACGATAACCTCCTGGTGGTGCAGACGTTCTCCAAGTCCCGCTCGCTGGCGGGGGCGCGGCTGGGCCTCTGTCTGGGACAGGCGGAGCTGATCCAGGACCTCAAGACGATCAAGAACTCCATCACGCCCTACAACCTCAGCGGGGCAACGCTGGCCGCCGGGCTGGGAGCGCTGGAGGATGAGGAATACACGCGGGCTAACTGCCGGACGATCATGGAGAATCGGGCATTTACAGCAGAGGGGCTGCGGGCTCTGGGCTTCGACGTGACGAACTCCATGGGGAACTTCCTGCTGGCCCGGCATCCAAAGTTCTGTGGCGGGGAGCTTGCAAAAAAACTGAAGGGGCATGGGCTCCTTGTCCGGTGCTACAGCGCGCCGGAGGCCCTGGTCCCCTACGTTCGCATCACTATCGGCACGCGGGAACAGATGGAGGCGCTGCTGGAGGCGTTGAGGAGAATTGAAGAGGAGGAGCGACGATGAAGCGGCCCGCAAGGGACGCCTTTAGTTTTCTCCCCTTCGGGGGGAAGTGGCTCGCAGAGCCGAAAGGAGGGCATTAAAATGAGGCACGCTGAGGTATCGCGGAGAACGTCGGAAACGGACATCGCTTTGGTGCTTGAACTGGAAGGCCGGGGAGCTGGGAATATCGACACCAGCTGCGGATTTCTGGACCACATGCTGGCGCTTTTTGCCCGGCATGGTCGGTTTGACCTGGACCTGATGTGCCGGGGCGATACCCAGGTGGACGACCACCACATCGTCGAGGATGTGGGCATCTGCCTGGGGGAGGCCTTTGCCCAGGCACTTGGAGACAAGCGAGGCATCTTTCGCTACGGCTCAGTGATACTGCCAATGGACGAGGCGCTCATCCTCACCGCCGTGGATATATCGGGCCGGGCGTACCTGGGCTGGGAGATGAACATCCTCACACAGAAGGTGGGCACGTTCGACACGGAACTGGCCAAGGAGTTCTGGCTGGCCTTCACGCGAAGCGCCGCCTGCACCCTGCACTTCCGTCAGCTTGCGGGAGAGAATTCCCACCACATCATTGAGGGCGCATTCAAGTCCATCGCGCGAAGCCTGCATCAGGCCACCACCATCGACCCGGACTACTCAGACGAGATCCCGTCCACCAAGGGAGTGCTGTAAATGATCGCCATTGTGGATTACGGCGTGGGCAACCTGTTCTCCCTCAAGAGTTCCTTTGCAGCAATCGGTGCGGAGGATGTTAAGGTCACGTCGGACGTCGGGGACCTCCGGGCAGCGGAGCGCATCATTCTTCCCGGTGTAGGGGCCTTTGGCGACGCAGCGAAGAAGCTGCGTTCCTCCGGCCTGGCAGCCCCGCTCCTTGAGGAGGCGCGGCGGGGCAAGCCCTTCCTGGGCGTCTGCCTTGGGATGCAGCTCCTGTTTGAACGCAGCTTTGAGTATGGGGAACACGAGGGGCTGGGCCTCATCCCCGGAGAGATCCGTCCCATCTCGGAGGTCATCCCTGCCGGATTGAAGATCCCGCACATCGGCTGGAACGCCTTACATTTTACAAACTCAACCTGTCCGCTGTTTGTACATATAAAGGAAGGAGACTGCGTTTACTTTGTCCACTCCTACTCCGCCTTCTGTCCCGGTGAGTTTGTGACCGCCACGACGGAGTACGGCGCGGACCTGACCGCAGCAGTGCAGCGCGGCAACGTGTATGGCTGCCAGTTCCACCCGGCGAAGAGCGGGAGCGTGGGGCTAAACATCCTTCGGGCCTTCTGCGAATTAGAGGAAAAGTCATGTTAATCCTTCCGGCCATCGACCTGTTTGAGGGCAAGGCCGTCCGGCTGCTGAGGGGCGACTACGCCCAGATGACCGTCTACAATGAACACCCCGAAGACGTGGCGCGGGACTTTGCGGTTCAAGGTGCGGAGTGGGCGCACCTCGTGGACCTGGAGGGCGCGAAGACCGGCGGGACGCCAAACCTTGAGACAGTCCTAAAAATCAAGGGCGAGAGCGGCCTGAAGTGCGAGGTGGGGGGCGGCATCCGCAGCCTGGAGGTCATCGCCCGCTACCTCGACGCGGGGCTGGACCGGGTCATCCTGGGCACAGCGGCCGTGACAGAGAAGGGCCTGGTGGAGGCGGCCGTCCAGAAGTATGGCGAGAAGATCGCCGTGAGCGTGGACATCCGGGACGGGTTCGTGGCCGTGAAGGGCTGGACGGAGAGCTCGGAGCTGGAGGCATTTGCCTTCTGCCGCAGG
>JAEEGY010000021.1 GCA_016280565.1 Fretibacterium sp. | reverse complement strand
TCGTGCTGACGAAGGCGGACCAGGTGAGCCCGGAGGCGCTGGCGGAGCTTCGCGCCGTCGTCGGGCAGTTCCTTCCGCCGGAGAGGGTATTCACCTCCCGCCTTGAGGTAGACGCCTGGGCCCGGTGGGATGGAGAGACGCTGTGTCCCTTCGATGCCCCCGCCCCGGGAACGCGCGTCCTGGCCTTCTCCGCCATCGGTAATCCGGAGAGCTTTGCCCGCTCCCTGAAGGACGCCGGGCTCTCCCTCGTGGAGGACTGCCGCTTCAAGGACCATCACCGCTACACGGAAGCGGACCTTGCCGCCCTTTGCCGCACGGCGCGGAAGTCCGGCGCGGAGGCCCTGGCCTGTACGGAGAAGGACCTCTACAACATCCCGGCCGGGTGGAGCCCGGAGGAAAAAGGGCTTCCCCTGCTGGTCCCCCGCGTGGCCGCCGTCCTGGACGAGCCGGAGCGGTTCTTCAGCGCGTTGGCCGATGTGCTCCGGCCGCGGTTCGTCGTCGCCTCCAACGGCTACGGGGAGGACGCCATCGGGGTCCTGCTGGCCCAGCGGCTGCGGGCCCGCTTCCCCTCCGCGGAGGTGCTGGCCTTCCCTTTAGTGGGGAAGGGGGACGCCTACGACCAGGCGGGGTTTCCCGTCCGCTCGGCCCCGTCCGTCACGCCCTCCGGCGGCGTGGTCAAATACCGTCTGCGGGACCTGTGGGGCGACATGAGGGCCGGGTTGCTGCGCCACGTCAGTGCCCAGCTCCGGGATTGGCAGCAGCTTGTCCAGCCCGAGGGGGCCGTCTGTACACCGCTGTGTGTGGGGGATGTCTACCTTCTGCTCCACACACTTTGGGGCTCAGGGTTCCGCCCGCTCCTCATCGCCACGGCCAAGACGGTGCGCCTCAGCGGGCACTGGCGGCTGGAGCGTGCCCTGATCCGACGTTTCACCCTCCGCGCCTGGACCCGTGACCCGGAGAGCGCCGCGCAGTTTTCGGGCCGCGCCTTGCCCTGGGAGGCGGTCTATGCCGGAAGCCCCATCATGGATCTATTGGGGGATACCTCGTCCGTCCTTCCTCCCGCCCCCCCGGGGCCGGAGGACACGCCCCTGATCCTGCTTTTGCCGGGGAGCCGCCCCCGCGCTTACCAGGACGTGAACCTGCTGCTGGACGCCGCCCTCCGGCTGAGCCGCGCCCGGCCCTGCGCCTTCAGGATGGTCCTGGCCCCGACGCTCTCGCTGGACAGCCTGACCCATGCCTGCGAGGGCTGGACGTACAACGGGGAACTCACGCGGCTTGAGCACGGGCCCGACGGCGTGACGGTCCCCCTCACCGGGGAGCCTGTTGCCGGGGCTGCCCGCGGTGTGTCGCTCCTCATCGGCTTAGGGGGCACGGCCAACCAGCTCTGCGCAGGGCTGGGTATCCCGGTGGTCTCCATCGACGAGAAGGGCAAGCGCGTGCAGAAAAAGCTCCTGGGCGATGCGGAGCTCCTCGTCCCCCCGACGGGGCGGGACCTGGCGGAGGGGGCGCTCCGCGTCCTGGGCGACCCGGCCCTCTACGCGGCGATGAGCGCGGCGGGCCGACAGCGGATGGGCTCGCCGGGGGCGCTGGACAACGTGGTGGATTACGCCGCGGCGGAGCTCGGCTGGGCCGCGCGGGAGGACGCTTATCGGAGATTGAGCGGCGCATGATATTGCCGTGCTGGAGAGCTCTTCTTGATTTTTCATAGGGCTTCGGCTAAAATACGATTCAATCTTATTTTGGCCGAAACCGCAGAGGATGGCGCATGGGGTATATCAAGAGGACGCTTGAGAGCAAAATTCTGGAGATCAGCAGGGACTATGGCTGCCTGCTGCTCATCGGGCCAAGGCAGACCGGCAAGACGACGATGCTGGAGCACCTGATGGAGGGGACGGACAGGACGAAAGTCACCCTTGATGACGTGGAGGAGCGGCGTCTGGCAAAAAACGAGCCGGAACTGTTTTTACAGATGCACCCGGCGCCGCTGCTGATCGATGAGGTACAATACGCTCCCGAACTTTTTTCTTATATCAAAATAAGGATCGATAACGGGGCTGTCCCAGGCTCTTACTGGCTGACGGGCTCCCAGTCTTTTCAGCTGATGGAGCTGGCTCAGGAGTCGCTGGCGGGGAGGACAGCGATCGTTCACCTCTCCGCGCTGTCGCAGGCGGAGCTTTACGGCGACGCCCGGTCCGCTCCGCTCTCACTGTCCCTGGAAAAGCTGAATGAGCGTGGAGAGACGCTTGCCCCCGCCTCTGCCGCGGAGATGTACGAGCGGATATGGCGGGGCGGGATGCCGGGACACCGGAGCCATAAGTACAGGGATTGGGATGTCTTCTACAGCTCTTACATTCAGTCATACATCAACCGCGATGTTTCTGACCTGGTCC
>JAEEGY010000184.1 GCA_016280565.1 Fretibacterium sp. | reverse complement strand
GGCATTCCCTCTCGCGCTATAAGGATCTGCTCTTCCTGGCGTGTTTCCAGCATTCCAATTAAACGGGAAAGACCGGATTCAGCCTCCTGAATGTTGACCAGCGTCATTTTTGATGTCTCCTTGCCATTTATTCAGTTTTTTTCAATGCGGTTTAAATATCTAAAAAAGCCCCATCTCTATAAAGGGATGGGGCAATATTTTCTTTATTCATTATAGCATATCCCTGGTCCCAGTTGTGCCGCTGGTTTTCTGCGTACCTCTCAATGTCTCCTCACGGTCTGCTTGTTTTCCCCCATGCCGCCCAGCTCGTCAAACAGGGCCAACAGCTCTTCCATCCTCACCCAGCATACTCCGGCAAAGCCCGTCCACCTCGGCCCGAAGCACCTGCTGAGACCGCGGAAGGCGCGGACGGCACGCCGCGGTCCATGAACCGGAAGAAGGCCCGTTCAACGGAGCCGTCAGGCAGGGGGCGCCCACCCGTCCGGCAAAGGCCGCGACCTTGGGGTCGTAGGGCAGAACGGCAAGAGGGACCTTGTAGAGGGAGGAGATCACGGCAAAGTGGAGCCGCATCCCCAGGGCCGCCGAGGCCCCGGACCAGAGCGAGGCAATGTCCTCCATCCCCCTTACAAGGACAACGCGGGAGAGACGGAGCCTTCTCTCACGCTGCATTTGCTCCAGCAAGGCCTTGTCCTCCCCGGAGAGCGCCGCGCCGATGACCTCCCCATTGAAAGCGCTGGCACAGGGCGCGGCCAGGGCCAGGAAGCGCGCTGTCTCCTCTTCGGAGACAGGCCTCAGGTTCAGCAGAAGTTTTCCCCCTGCCGCCTCAGAGACATCCTTCACCGGCATCGTGAGGGTCAGGGCCAGATCCTCCCCCCGGATAGCCCGAAGCCCCAGGCGCTCCGCCCATTGCATCGAGGGTTCGTCCCGAACATGGAGCACGCCGCATGAGGACAGCGCGCCCCGCGCCAGCCGCCACGCGGCCCGGCTCCGAAGAGGGCCGATGGATTGTCCCAGTGCCCAGGGGCGCGCCCCGCAGAGACGAGCCAGTCGCACCAGCCCCCAGTACCACAGGCAGGAACGCAGGCTCGTGCTGTCCTGAAAAAGGCCTCCTCCTCCGAGGAGCAGTGTCTCGCTTGACGCAAGGGCCCGGCGGACCTCCACCAGGCTCCAGCGGGAGACGGCCGCGACGGAAAAGTCCCGCGCCGTCTCCTCAGGGGCGTTGGAGAGGACGACAACAGCTTCCCGATCCACCCCGCAGCGCTCCAGACACTCTAAGGAAGCCCGGAGCAGGAGCTCATCACCCAGGTTCCCGAACCCGTAGTAACCGGCCAGGGCTACGCGGTAGCGCCGTTTTTTCATTCCCACAGGGGATGCGCCCTTTTGAGCAGCGGCAGCAGGAGCCAGCCCACGGCCGCGGTGAGGACAGCCCCCAACAGCAGTCCCGTCCACAGCCCATTGAACTCCCGAAGCAGGATGAGGGAGAGGTGGGTGTGGAAGTGGCAGAAGCTGTTGATGACGGAGGAGAAGCCCAACGAGACGCCGATGCGGAGAACTTCGCGGTAACGCGTCCAGAGCCCTCGTTTGACAAGGAAGCCAAGGAGCAGCAGGCAGGGGTAGCCCAGGAAGACCTCCTTGCTGCGCGGGCGGGCGACAAGCCAGCGCTCCAGCGCCGCGCGGAGCCGGGCCTCAAAGCCGGGGGTGAGGGGGCTCGCCAGGCCCATGCTGACGTTCCCGCTGCGGACAGCAACAAGCAGCAGCCCGGCCAGCAGCACGCCGCAGAGCATCAGCTCTCCCCACAGGGGCGGGCGGGACAGGATGTTCTCCAGCGATTCGGGGTGGATACGCCGCCTGAGGTCATGCAGCAGCACAAGAAGGGGCGGGAGCATCAGGGTGAGCTTTACGCCGGAGAATGTCTGAAGCCTCAGTATGTAGGCTGGGACACTGAAGAAGGCGGCCACGGCCAGCCCGCCGACCAGCGACACCAGGACAGCCCCGCCCAGCCGCCGCAGGAGAGAGCCGCCGCCCTCGTAATCCATCGCCATCAGGGACGCTTCTGTCGCAATGAGGGGGGCCGCCAGTGCCCCGGCCAGACGCGCCACCGCGGGGACCTTCAGCATCAGGAACGCCAGCGCGGCAGACCCCGCTAAGAGGGCGGCAGCCCCAACAGGCGAAAGTCCACCCTCACATGCCCCCACACGGACCGCGTAGCGCCAGAGCATCAGCAGAAGCACCACGGCGAGGGCCCACGCGGGGACCAGCCCGAAGCCCCATGTCCCCTTTTGCCCGTCCCCGGATGAGGAAAAGACCGGCCTGGGCCAGCCGACGCTGAAACCCTGATCCCTCAAGCCCTGAGCCAGCTCGGATATCTCATCCTCATAAGCCTGCAGGGTGAAGCCTCCTGTGTTCTGGGGAGACGCGCGCAGAAACAGAAGCCGGACGGAGCGCTCCACAGCGGCACGGATCAGGCGCTCGCGCAAAGCCCTTCGGGTGATGTTCCGCGCCAACATTTCCTCATTAGTAACACTATGCAGAGGCATAAGTAAAGGCGCGGCTTGCTGATTCAGGGCCGGGGCCCCGAGCTGGCGCGTGAACTCCACCTGCGCAACGGGCAGACCTAACTCCTTTGATGCGGCGGCAAGGGCGCTGACATCCGGATAACCCGACACCACCTCGCCGGAGGGGGCGAACACGGCCACGGGATAGGCGGCCGCTACCCGACGCAGCATCTCCGAGGCGTTTTGTGTCGTCCAGCCCAGCGACGGGGCAGGACGATAGAAGACCGGCAGGTTGAGCTTCTTCGCAAGCTCCAACCCCTCGATATCCGGCAGGATGCCCACATTCCTGAGCATATCGGTAGGCACGGGCAAAAAGAGCGGCCCCGCCTCAGCTGCCGCCGTGTTCCCCGTGAGGCGCAGGCGCAGCCATTCCGAGAGGGTCTCAGCTCCCTGTGGGGACCGATAGGAGACCTGCCCCGCCGGCAGAAGGGAAATCAGGCTGCCTTCCTCATCATCGGTCCCCTGTTTCGCTGCCTCCAGGCTGGCCCATCCCATCCCGTTGGTGGCATCCTCCCCCGTCAGTTCGCTCACCATCAGTCCGCATATACCCCGCTCCCTCAGCCGGGACAGCGCTTCTTCCACAGTCAGCCCTGCTGCCCGCGCCAAAGGCAGGACCTCTCTGAAGTCGGCAATGATCGCTACTGTTCTGTCCGCACGCTCCATACGCCAGCGGGGCAAAAGCCCCCACCCGGCGCAGGCAGCGGCGGCCAGCAGCACTCCCCAAAAGAAACACGACGAAAGACGACGTAACATCCTGAACCTGTCCCTTCCTAAATCTTTTTTCTGTTCATTTACCCGCCGGCCCTTTGTCCGGCACATTTCCGCTCAACATCCGCTGCGGCTGTTACAGATGAATTTTTGCACTGAAGAGGTCAAGGACCTCCCCGCCCAGGGCCTCCGCGTGGGCGCGTTCATGGACGGCGGCCACCAGGGTGCGCCCCTTCCGGACGTCCCGGATGTATTCCACAGTCTGCCGGGCGGAGGCCGCGTCCAGCCCTGAAAGGGGCTCATCCATCAAAAGGATATCCGAGGGGGCCAGACACGCGCGGACCACGGCCACCCGCCGGGCCATCCCGCCGGACAGCGAGCAGGCGGGGGTATCGGCATCCTCCGCCAGGCCGACCCGGGCCAGATGCTCCAGAATGACCGGGCGGCCGGGAGACCGGGAACAACCTAAGGCGACGTTGCGCGCGGCGGAGAGGTCCGGGATAAGGCGGTCCTCCTGAAAGACAGCCGACTGCCGCCGCGGCAGCCCCGCGATCTCCCCGGCGTCAAAGGGCATCAGGCCCATCAAAATATGGAGGAGCGTCGTCTTGCCGATGCCACTGGGCCCTGTCAGGAGGGTCACCTCCCCCAGGGGGAAGGTCAGGTCCAGCCCGTGGAAGAGGGGGGCATTTCCATTAAAACACTTGCACAGACCACGAACCTCGATACTGTTCACGCCCCCGCCCTCCCCACACGGTACAGCCCCTTCAGGAGGAGCAGAGAAAGCCGCTCCATGAGCCAGCCCAACAGCAGGATGACCGCTGCCCAGACAAAGAGTTCCTCCGTGGCGAGGTAGATTTTCGCGCCGTAGAGTGCCTCCCCGATGCTTCCCCGGGGCGTGCCCAGGACCTCCGCCGAGACGCCGGCCTTCCACGCCATGCCGGAGGTGACCCGCAGCGCGCTGGTCAGGTGCTCCCTGGCTGCGGGCAGACGTATCCAGCGCCATTTTTTGCCCTCGCTCCAGCGGAAGACGCGCGCCATCTCCAGCAGTTTCCCGTCAGCGGAACGCGCGCCCGCCAGGAACGCCGTGTAAAGGAGGGGAAACGTCGCCAGCACCACCACCGCCAGCGCGATGCCGGAGCTGGAAAAGAGGATGAGCAGCAGGATAACGACGACGGCAATGGGGACGCTCTTCATGAGGGCGGCGAAGGGGGCCAGAAGGGCCTCGGCGGCCGGGGCGTGGAAGCTCAGGACAGCGGCGGCGGACGCGCTCAGCACCGCGAGCAGAAACCCAAGGACGATGTGGGCGGAGGAGAGGAGGACCCTCTGCCAGAAGGCCGCGGTGCCCGCAAGGGAACAGAGGGCCCTCAGGGATTCCAGAGGCGAGGCAACAGCCAGCCCTCCGGGAAAGCAGAGGGACAAAAGCTGCCAGGCGGCAAGAAGGAAGAGAAGCCCTCCCGCCCTCCTCATTGAAGGGAATAAAAGGCGCTGTCCGGCAGGGCGCCGCCCACCGAGCGGGGCTCCGCCTCGAAAAGTACCTTCAGATAGCCCTCCGCCGCGTCCTGCATGGCCTGTCCCGCCAGCGCCGTGATGCCGCAGTGAGGGATGGCACGTTCCACAAGCGACGCGTTGTCGAATATCCCATGCTTCACGATGAG
>JAEEGY010000183.1 GCA_016280565.1 Fretibacterium sp. | reverse complement strand
TTTTTAGAGCGTCAGCCCAGCGAGACAAGCGATCGTATAAGGCACACAATAGATCAAATACCAAAGGGCGATATCGTTAAGCTCAAAGGGCAGGATAAGTACAGGCTCCGGGTTGGAAGTTACAGGGTGATTTTTGACCGATTCGGGTGCATCCTTTTCATTCTGAAGATCGACAATCGCGGAGATGTTTATAAGGGCTTATAAAGGAGAGATAGCAATGAACGCAATAAAAGAAAGAATTTTTGGTGCCGTAACTGTGATGGACGATGTCGCTGCCTCAAAGCTGTGGAACTATATCTCAGATAATTTTTCCGACGCCGAAGCAGACTGGGACTCAATACCCGAAGTAGAGCCTGACGAGTTTGATCTAAAGATGCTGAAAGAAATCGAAACAGACCCGGATTGTCAGGAGTTTATCTCTGCTGACAAAATTAAATTCAGTCGACATGAGCCCGTTGAGGCATAGGGCAGCAAAAGTCTAAAAACAAGAAACTCCCCTCTATTCCGGAGGGGAGCCGTGCTTTTACCGTTTGCTGTTGCGGAGGGACTACTTCCGGGTTGGCAGTATCTCCAGCCAATACCCGTCGGGGTCTTGGATGAAGTAGATGCCCATCGCCTCGTTCTCGAAGCAAATCCATCCCTTCTCTTTGTGGAAGGCATGAGCCGCCTCGAAGTCGTCCACCTGAAAGGCCAGGTGGAACTCCTCGTCCCCAAGGTCATAGGGCTCCGTCCTGTCCTTCAGCCAGGTGAGCTCCAGGGTGAAGTCCGTCACCCCATCGCCCATGAAGACAATGGTGAAGTCCTCCTTCTCCTTGCGGCGGACCTCCTTGAGGCCCAGAGCCTCCTCGTAAAACGCCATGCTCCGCTTCAGGTCCAGCACGTTGAAGTTTTGGTGGCAAAACTGTGCTTTCATCCGTACCCCTCCTTTTTTATGATTTGTTGCTTCTTAATTTCTTATTCCTCATCCGACGGGACGACGGCAATGCGCAGCTCGTCCAGCCTTGCCTGTTCCACAGCGTCGGGGGCCTGAGACAACAGACACTGGGCCTTCTGCGTCTTGGGGAAGGCCATCACGTCGCGGATGGACTGCCCGCCGCAGAGAAGCATCACCAGCCGGTCCACACCCAGAGCGAGGCCGCCGTGGGGAGGCGTGCCATAGGAGAGGGCGTTCAGGAAGAAGCCGAAGCGCCGCTTCGCCTCCTCCGGCGAGATGCCCAGACACTTGAACAGCCGGGACTGAACCTCCGGGTCGTGAATACGAATGGAGCCGCCGCCCACCTCGTTGCCGTTCAGGACACAGTCATAGGCGCGGGCCAGGGCCTTGCCCGGATCGCGCTCCATCAGGTCGCCCTCCTCCAGCACGGGGGACGTGAAGGGATGGTGCATCGCCATCCAGCGTTTCTCCTCGTCGCTCCACTCGAAGAGCGGGAAGCGCGTAACCCACAGGAAGCGCCAGGCGTCCGCACCCTTCCCCTCGTTGAAGAAGCCCCGGGCCTTGCCCAGCTCCAGACGCAGCACGCCCAGAATGGTGCAGGCCTTGGCGCGGGAGGCGTCGGCCAGCAGGAACAGCGCGTCGCCCTCCTCCAACTTCGCCAGCTCGCGCAGCTTCGACAGATCCTCCGCCGTGAGGAACTTCACCAGCGGGCCCTTCAGCTCGCCGTCCTTGCACAGGAAGTTCGCCAGGCCGGAGGCGCCGAACTTCTTGGCCCGGGACTCCAGGTCCATGAGCTCCTTGCGGGAGAGGGTCGCTCCGCCGGGCAGCCGCAGGGCCCGCACGACGCCGCCCGCCTCCAGCACCTTGCGGAAGGGCTCGAACGAGGCGGACGCGAACACAGGGGCTACGTCGCACAGCTCAAGGGAGACGCGCAGGTCGGGCTTGTCGCTGCCGAAGCGGTCCATCGCCTCCCAATAGGGCATACGCTGGAAGGGCGTGGGGATGTCCACGTCCAGAATTTCCTTAAAGAGCCCCTTCATGTACCCCTCGATGAGCTCCATGACGTCGTCCTCGACAACGTAGCTCATCTCAAGGTCGATCTGCGTAAACTCCGGCTGGCGGTCGGCGCGGAGGTCCTCGTCGCGGAAGCAGCGCGCGATCTGATAGTAGCGGTCAAAGCCACTGACCATCAGCATCTGCTTGAAGAGCTGCGGAGACTGGGGAAGGGCGTAGAACGTCCCGGGGTTCACCCGGCTCGGCACCAGGTAATCCCGGGCGCCCTCCGGCGTGGCCTTCGTCAGCATCGGGGTCTCCAACTCGACGAAATCATGTTCCCCCAGGTATCGCCGCGTGTAGGCGTTGATCTT
>JAEEGY010000182.1 GCA_016280565.1 Fretibacterium sp. | reverse complement strand
TTGATATGCTGGATGGGGATATCCAGGTAATGAAGCACCTTCTCCGCCCCCAGCAGGAAGTCCACCAGGTCCTCCGTCACCCGATCCGGGTGCAGGTAGAGGAGCCTTAACCACGTCCCATCCGGCAGGGCCGAGTCCAGCTCCGAGAGGAGCCGTTTGAGCGCTGGTCCGCCGTAGAGGTCCTGCCCGTAGACCGTGAGGTCCTGCCCCACGAGGCAGAGCTCCTTCGCCCCCGCCGCGCAGAGCCCCTGAGCCTCCTCCACGAGCCGTTCCACCGGCGTGCTCCTCAGCCCTCCGCGAATGAGGGGAATGGCACAGTAGGAGCAGCGGGTGTTGCATCCCTCGCTCACCTTGAGGTAGCGCGACCAGGGCATGCCGGGCAGAAGACTGACCCGCTCTCCGGCGCAGGCTGGACCTGTTTTCCCCGTCTCCCCCCGCGTCAGACCCTGAAGGTAGTTCGCCACGGCGTCCCACTCCTCGGCCCGGGCAAAGAGGTCCACGGTGGGCAGCTCCTTGCGCAGTTCGGCCTCGTAGCGGTTCACCAGACAGCCCACGACGACGATGTGCGGCAGCACACCCTGCTCCTTCATCTGCTCCAGGTCGAGGATGGCGTCGATGTTCTCCTTTACCGCGTCCTGAATGAAGCCGCAGGTGTTGATGATGCCCACATCCGCCTCCTGGGGGTCCTCCACAGCCCGGTGCCCCAGCGCGGCCAGCCGCCCCATCAGGAGCTCGCTGTCCACCGTGTTCTTGGCACAGCCCATGCTTACGAGAAACACGTTCATCAGAGGGCGTCCTCCGCCAGGCTATTTGACCTTCTCCCAGGTCCCGTCCGGCCGGTAAATGTAGGTCTCAGACTTCTTTGAGCCCTTTGAGTTCGCCTGGCCAAGGTCCTTGCCGTTCAGCGTGACGTTGGCCATGTCGGGGCGGCCAAAGCGCACCCGCGCCGGAGCTGTCAGGTCCCAGGACACGACCCCGCCGGCCTTCAGCGTCCGGCTGAAGACGCTCTTGTCTCCGATGGTCACGCCCATCCACACGTCATTCCGTGCCTGGATCGACAGGTAGGGTTTTGGCTTCGGTTTGGGCTTCTCCGGGACAGCGTCTTTGGAGACGGGGACCGCCACAGGCACGTCTGCGGAGGTCTTGACAGCAACGTCCTTTGAAGCCGCCGTGGGCTCCTGGGCCTGGTTGACGTTGGGCCAGCGCCAGCTGTCGATATTGAAGACGCTGAGGTTGTTGATGCTGCCGCTGGACCAGGCGTACCAAACATACCCGCCCGTGCCAACCAGCGCGATCAGCAGCACGAGGAAGAGCCAGAAGTGTGAAGCGGGTTTGAAACCCCTGGGCCCCGCCGTGGCGTTCCCCAGAATATTTGCTGCCGGCTCCTGATTTCTGGGCTGGATGCGGTTCAGCTGCGCCATAAAATCATCCAGGAGATCCTCGGCCCCGATAAGCCGAAGGTAGGTGCGGACAAAGCCCTTGACGTAGACGGGCTCGGGAAAGCCATCGTAGTTCCCCGCTTCAATGCCGCGGAGATATTCCAGGCGGATGCGCGTCCGGTCATAGACGTCCTCCAGCGACATGTGCGCCTGGTCGCGGCGCTCGGCGGCCATCGCGCCCAGCTCCCTTAAAGCATCATTCCTGTCTATCCGCTCTGAAACCGGCATTGGAAAGAGCCTCCTTAACCTTTGATTTCATTTCATCCAGGTATTCCGCCGGGGCGGGGCTGGAGAACACGGCGCTGCCCGCAACGGCGACGTCGCACCCCGCAAGGGCGATCCTGGCTGCGTTGTCCTTGTTGATGCCGCCGTCCATCTGGATGAGATAGTCATACCCCCCGGCGGCCCTGAGCTGCGCGAGCTCTCTCGTCCTCTCAAGGGTATCCTCAATTAAGCCCTGTCCTCCAAACCCCGGCGTGACGGACATCACCAGCACGAGATCCACGCAGCCCAACACAGCTCTCACCATCTCCACCGGCGTGACAGGACCGATGGCCACCCCTGCCTTGAGCCCTGCCGCCCGGATGGAGGCCAGCGTGGCGTGGAGGAGCTGCGGCTCCGTCTCCGCGTGGACGGTGATGAGCGACGCCCCGGAGTCCAGAAAGAGGGGCAGCACGACGTCCAGTCGGTCGACCATCAGATGGACGTCGATGAAGGCGTCCGGCCACCGGCGGCGCATGGACCGGGCCACAGCGGGCCCGAAGGACAGGTTGCGCACAAAGTGGCCGTCCATGATGTCCAGGTGCAGCCAATCCTCACGCCCGCCCAGGGACTCGACGGCCTCCGCCAGGGCCAGAGGATCCGCCCCCAGCACGGAGGGGGCGATGAGGAATTCCCGCCTCATCGGAACTTCTCCTGCCAGACGAACTCGCCGCCCAGATAGACACTCACGACACACTCACGGCTGTATTTAGCCTCCGTGTAGACGCTTTCCCCGCTCCTGGCCGGACGGTTGAGGACGTCGCGTTTCCCGGACGGGTCTGTCAGCTCGATGCGCAGGTTCATAGGACTGGTGAGCGGCGGCACCTGGTAGCGTATCTTTGCCGTCTTGGTCCCGCCTGCCGCGGCCGGGGCAGCAGGTGTCGTCGTCCCACTCCCGGCAGGGGGATTGTTTGGCTGCGCAGGAGCCGGGGTGCTGGGAGTCGTCCCTCCCGCGCTGGGCTTCCGCCCCTCCTGATCAAAGACACTGACGTTGGGGTCGGCCTCCCGGATGGGAGTATTGGCCGGTTCTCCGTCGCCAATGAAGATGTCGCCCTGCCCCGGGACGGTGACCGTCACGCCCCGCGGGGCATTGGCGGCGGGCGTCGTGGGCTGCGGCTGTCCAGGCTGAGTGGCCTTGCGCACTGTACCGCCGGCGTCCTTGCCCCCGGGCTCCGACGTCGTCTCATAGCCAGCGGGCTGTTTGCGCGTGGCGATCTTGAGCCTCACGCCCTCGCTGGGATCCACCATGGTCCCCGCCCCGGGCCGCGTCTCGATAGCCTGGCCCTCCGGGACGATGGGACTGTAGACCCTGTCGATGGTCTGGACCTTGATGCCGCTCTCCTCAAGGAGAGCCCGCGCCTCGCGTTCGGACAGACCGTTGACGTCCGGCACCTGCACGGTCCCCTCCGCGTAGCTGCCGCCCTCGCGGACGAGGAGGTCGATCCGGCGGGCCATGGGGATATTGGCGGGCGCAGCCGGGCTCTGGGCGATGACCGCCCCGGCGGGCTGCCCCCCGTCCTGTATTCTGATGACGTCCCCCAGAGCGAAGCCCTGCTCTTTGATGACGCTCTGAGCGTGGGCCAGGCTCTGTCCCCGCACGTCAGGAACGGCGTGGAGTTCTCCGCCCCTGCTGACCTGGAGGAGGAGGACCTGCTTCTTGCGGGCGCGGGTCCCCGGTTCCGGAGACTGCGCCAGCACCCGTCCCTCCGGGAGGGAGGAGGCCACCTGCTCGATCTGCACGGCAAAGCCCAGGCGCTCCGCCTCGGCGACGGCCTCAACGACGGATCGCTCCCGAAGCGGCGGGACGACAGCCTCGCCCGACGGCCGGAAGAACACCGTGTAGAAAGCCACGGCCCCCGAACCGAAAATTATCAGCACCACAAACAACAGCGTCCATCGGACCATCTTGCCCAAAGCTCTTCAGCCCCCTGAAAAACCTAAATGTGTGTGATGTGGCTCAGCAGACAAAGCCTCTGTTCCACGTTATTTTTTCATGATCGCGGCGCAGTAGAAACCGTCCAGCCACGGCGTCTCCGGCCAGATATACGTTCCCCACGGACGGCCCCGGTGGAACGGGCTTCCCGTCCCGCTTCCCCAGGAGAGGGGCAGCTCCGTGCACTCCGGATGGGCCGCCAGGGCCTCCGCCACCACGTTCTCGTTCTCCTGTCTCAGGAGACTGCACGTGATATAAAGTATGATACCACGCGGAGCGCAGAGCGCCACCGCCCGCTCCAGAAGACCCCTCTGAGCTGCGGACAGACGGTCAAGCCGCTCCCAGTCCAGACGCCATTTGGAGTCCGGTTTTCGGGTCCAGGTCCCGCTGCCGGAGCAGGGCGCGTCCAGCACCACCAGCGACGGCGGCTCCGCGGGCTCCAGCTCCAGGGCATTCCCCTGGCGGAGCTTCGCCCTGCTTTCCACGCCCAGCCGTTTCATCTCTCGCCATGCGCTCTTGTGCCGGCCCTCCGAGAGCTCCCAGCCCTCCAGCCGCGCTTCCGGGCACATCTGGAGGATCTGCCCGCCCTTGACTCCCCGCCCGGAGCAGAGGTCAAGGATAAGCCCTGCCTTGTAAAGCCGCGCCGCCTGCGCTGCCACGAGGATCGAGCCCTCCGTCTGCACCGTGGCCAGTCCACGGTCGAAGCCCGGCACCTCCGCGGGCAGAACGGTCCCCTCCAGATGCACGGCCTCCGACAGAGGGGACGGCTCCGCTTTTATCCCGTGCTCCGCCAGCGTTTTCAGCAGCTCCTCCCGCTTGCCCGGGGCGGGCCTCAGAGCGCTCAGCGGCGGCTGGGGCATCAGGTCAAAGAGGCGGTTCAGGTCGGGCCTCTGCCACGTTCGGGTCCAGGCGGGCAGGGACCACACGGGGATCCCCGCCCACAGGGCACGTTCCTCAGGGGAGGGGCTGCGGCGCAGGGCTTCCACCCGCTCGGCCCCCTTCTCCCCCACGTTGTGCAGCACGGCGTTCACCAGCGAGACCCACTTCTTCTGGCCCTTCGCCTTGAGGTGGTCCAGCAGGCCGTTGACCAGCACGCCCCCCGCGAAGTGACGAAGCTCCAGGAGCCCCGCCGTCCCCACGGAGAGGCAGTCCCGGATCAGCGGCGGCAGCCCGGCGTCTCCCTGAGCGTCCCTCAGGAACCTGCTGTAGACCGCGCGCCACATCTCCTGGCGGCGCAGCACGGCATAGACCAGCGACGACGCCAGGGTCAGGTCCCCCGGCGTCATATCGTCCCCGATCTTCCTCAGGGCTTCGGAAGCAAACCCTCCTCCGCGCTGGTCCCGCACCTGTTCCAGGACGTGCAGCGCGCCCTCTATCCCTCGCAAGGGAGGGTCATCTCCTCTCCCGGGCGTTGCGGATCATGATGAGCCGCACCAGCTGAAGGATGGCCATGAGCGCGGCGGCGATATAGGTCCAGGCGGCGGCGGTGAGCACCTTTTTGGCCCCCTCCAGCTCGTCCGGAGCCAGGGTCCCCGTCTCCCGCAGCAACCTCAGCGCGCGAGAGCTGGCGTCGAGCTCCACGGGCAGCGTCACCAGATGGAAGGTCAGCGCCCCCACGAAGAGCAGGATGCCAATGTTCGTGAGCAGACTGTTCCCCATCATCAGGCCGATGATGAACAGCGGCATGGAGGCCGATGAGGCGATGTTCACCACAGGGACGATGGAGTTCCGCAGCATCAGGGGCCCGTAGCTCTGGCTGTGCTGGATGGCGTGGCCCACCTCGTGGGCGGCGACGCCGATGGAAGCGATGCTGGAGCTGCCATAGACGGACTCCGATAGGTTCAATGTCCGGTCCTGGGGGTTGTAGTGGTCGGTGAGCGAGCCCCGCACGCGGTTGATGGGCATGGCCCCCAGCCCGAAGGAGGACAGGAGCATCCGGGCCACGCCGTCGGCTGTGACGCCGCCCCGGGCCCCCACCCTGCTATACTGGCTGAAGGTGGACTGCACCCGCGCCTGCGCCCACATGGAGAGCAGCACCGCGGGGATCAACAACAACATGGTGGAATCCATTCCGAAACCATAGGGAGAATACACAGGAAACCCCTCCTTACAAAATCAGTATAACACCGGCGTCCGCTTAGAAACGTGTCCTGACGTACTCCGCCACAGCATCCACCAGCCGCTCCTGTTCCTCCGCCCGGAGGCCGGGGAAGATGGGCAGAGCCAGGGCCTCGCGGGAGAGCCGTTCCGCCTCGGGGCAGTCCCCCGGCCGGCCGCCCAGGAAGGCGAAGCAGGGCTGCAGGTGGAGCGGCAGGGGATAATAGACGCGGGTGGAAATGCCCCGTTCCTCCAGCCAGGCCATGAGTTCATCGCGTTTGGGCGTGCGGACGACGTACTGGTGATAGATGTGGTAGTTCCCTTCCAGCTCCGCCGGGAGCGTTATCCTGCCCTCTTCGGCAGGGACCCCGCTACGCGGGCCCGTCAGGCCCCGGGACTCGAAGCACAGCCGGTAGTAGGCGGCCAGGGAGCGGCGCTCCTCGTTCCACGCCTCCAGGTGGGGCAGCTTCACGTCCAGGATCGCCGCCTGGAGCGCGTCGAGGCGGCTGTTGAGCCCCACTTCCTCGTGGAAGTAGGTGGAGCCTTCGCCGTGGACGCGGAGCTTCTTCAGCCGGGCTGCCAGCTCCGGGTCGGACGTCACCATCATCCCGCCGTCGCCGCAGCCGCCCACTTTCTTCGTGGGGAAGAAGGAAGTGCAGCCCACGTCCCCCAGCGTGCCCGCCCGGACGATCTCTTTTCCGATCCTGCGCCAGGACCCAAAGGCCTGGGCCGCGTCCTCCACGATCTTTATCCCCCGCTCCTTCAGCAGCGGGGCGATCTCCTCCAGCGGCACCATCTGGCCAAACAGGTGGACGGGCAGAAAAACCTTTGTCTTTGGCGTGATCTTTCGCTCCACGTCCGCCAGGCTGACGTTATATGTGACGGGGTCGATGTCCGCAAACACCGGCACGGCCCCCAGGCGGGTGACGGCGCTGGCCGTGGCGAAGAAGGTGTAGGGCGTGGTGATGACCTCGTCCCCCGGCTTCACGTCCAGGGCCATCAGGGCCAGCAGCAGGGCGTCCGACCCCGAGGCGCAGCCAATGGCGGCCCCCGATCCCGGCAGGTCCAGGTAGGCTTCCACGTGCTCCTCAAACGTCCGGACCTCCCGGCCGAGGATGAAAGCCTGTGTGTCGAAGATGCGTTCCACAGCCGTGTGGACCTCCCCGCGGATGTCCTTAAAGGCCCGCCGCAGGTCCAGAATGGGTACGCCGTTATCTATCGTTGCGCTCATACTCATCAGCTCCTCCAGTTCCGGGGTATCCCGGATAACTCATTATATGATAAATTATCCCCGCCGGGCAGTCTATTGAGGCTGGATCCGGGATGTCGAAACGCGCACACCGACCTGGTGCCGGAACGGTAAAGGTCATCTCACGCGGGCCCCCCCCACAAGGGGGGGCGATTTTGTATGTTAAAACAAACATCGTAAAGGGGCTCGGGTAAGATCGCAGGGGCTTACCAAACGGGAAGTCCGCCCGCGGAAGGGAGGTGGCGTGATGCGAGAGCAGAAACGCTCCAAACAGAAGCAGCGGCGAAACTTCCTCGCCAAGGTTAAGTTTTTCGCCGCTGCTTTCTACTTTCTTGTGAGCCTTACCGTAATGCTGATAACATTATGGGATCGGTTCACCGAATGACCGGGAGCACCAGGCTTTAAAACACCAGATAAGGCCAGCACCCCTTTCGCTGAACTTATTATATCACAGCTCACGCCACGGGTAACGCCTCAGATTTAACGCGAGTCCCCGGCGGGTTTATGTACTGTACGGATCAAGCCATCCTCTTCTGTATCGCCTTGACCAGCGCAAGCGTCAGTCCGGAATATCCCGCGATTTCCTTCAGGGTCAATTCCCCTGCCTTGAGCATTCGCTCCACAAAGCTCTCCTGCGCCATCACGCTGCTCATCTTTTTTGCCTCCTTTTCTGTGTCTATTATACAAAATCCCCAGGCCTGCCCGCCGGTCCTCCTGCCCCGCTCCCTTGTACCCCCGCACGGGTTCTTTTATAATGGCCTCATCACACAAGGGCGCCTCCTGAGAACCGCTCTTGATAACAGGAAGGAGAGGCCATTACAATGGCATCAGGCATCCGTCAGAAAACTAACCTTTTGACCCTTTCTAAATTCTTCGTTCTTGTCGCGTTTCTCCTCACACTGGCCGCGCCGGGCTGGGCGGCTGTGGAGGTTAGCAGTTACGCTGACCTGAAGGTTAAGTTTCCCCCCCGTGGACAACGTCATCAACATCACGGAGGACGTTAAACTTACCGCCTCGCTGGCTATTAACGAGTCCGTCACCCTCCACGGCAACGGTCACACGCTGGATCGCGGCCTTACATCCGAGAGCGCCGACAAAGGCAGCGTCATCCAGGTCGGAGGCAACATAAACCTCAACAACATAACCGTCAACATCGACGGCTTAACCATCACCGGCGGCAACGGTGGTAGCATGAACGCCACCGGCGGCGGGATGTGTGTACAAGGCGCTACCGTGAACGTGACCAACTGCACCTTCACCGGCAACAAGGCCAGCGGCGGCAGCGCGATTTCTGTGGTACAGGGCGGTTCTGCGAACGTGATCAACTGCACCTTCACCGGCAACACGTCGACCGCAGAACCCCTCGGCGGCGCGATTTTGGTAGATACTGCGACGGCGAACGTGATCAACTGCACCTTCGTCAACAACGAAGCCAACCAGGGCACGGAGGTATTGGCTACAGGCAACTGCACGTTCACAGCCGTCAACTCGATCTTCTGGAACAGTTCCAGCCCCAGCGCAATAGCAGTCAATAATAGTGGCATGAAGCTCTACAACGGCGCGTACAGGAGC
>JAEEGY010000181.1 GCA_016280565.1 Fretibacterium sp. | reverse complement strand
TTTTTGACAATATCCGCCAGGGTAAACGAGATACCCCTTCCGCATCTCACAGCTCCAACAATTTTAAAAGGGCCCCGACGTCCAGGTGCTCGCGCACGGCGGCGGCCAGGGCGTCATAGGCGGCCTCCTTCATGGCATGGGTGTCCGTCACCGGCCGCTCCGGCAGGCCGCGGCGGGTGCGGACGGCGTTGAGCCACAGGGTACGGAAGCGATCGCCCTCAAGGACGCCATGAAGATACGTCCCCGCAACGCTCAAATCGGGCCGCGCCAGGCCCTCGGGACCGTCATCAAGGGTGAACAGCGGGAGGATGGACTCATCCAGGCTGTTGGTTTTTCCATAATGAATTTCATACCCCGATACGGGGATAGCCTCCGGGCCCGGGGAAAACTCCGGCCGCAGGGTCCCGGAGACGCAGGCCGTCCGCTTGGGCCGCTCGCGGAAGTCCGTTACAGACGGCAGGAGCCCCAGTCCGTCGATCTCTTTCAGCTCCGCGTTCTCCCGAAGCTCCGGGTCCAGCAGACGGCGGCCCAGCATCTGATACCCCCCGCAGAGCCCCAGGACGAAGCGCCCGGAGGCGCTGAACTTCCTCAAGGTCTCCGCCAGCCCCGTGCGCTGGAGCCAGGCCATGTCCTGCATGGTGTTCTTGGTCCCGGGCAGGATCACCGCGTCGAGGGAGTTGAACGTCCGAGGGGAGGTCGCCGCGTCAAGGGCGATGAGCGCGACGTCCGGCTCCAACTCCAGGGGGTCGAGGTCGCTGAAGTTCGCGACGCTGGGGAAGCGCACAACGCCGATGGAGAGCCCATCCAAAGCGGCTTCCCGGCTCCAGTGGAGGCTCAGGGAATCCTCCCCCGCGATGGCCGCTCCCTCTACCCAGGGCACCACGCCCAGGACCTTGACGCCGGTGTAATCCTCCACCCAGCGCACGGCGGGCTCAAAGAGCCGGACATCCCCGCGGAACTTGTTGAAGATGATCCCCTTCACCCGGCCGCGGTCCGCCCCCAGAAGCTCCAGCGTCCCCACCACGGAGGCCAGGGAGCCGCCCCGGTCCACGTCCGTCACCAGCGCCACGGGCACGTCCGCCTCGCGGGCCACGCGCATATTCACGATCTCCGCGTCGTTCAGGTTAATCTCCGCCGGGCTGCCCGCCCCTTCAATAATTACCGCGTCAAAGTTCGCCCCGATGTGCCGCAGCGCGCGCCGCACGGCCTCGATACCTGGCCCCTGGGCAAAGGTTCGGTAGTCGTTCCACGACCCGCTCCGGGGCGTCTCCAGCACGCGGCCGTCCAGCACGATCTCCGACGATGTGCCGGTCCGGGGCTTCAGGAGGATGGGGTTCATGAACGTCTCCGGCCGCAGACGCGCCGCCTCGGCCTGCACGGCCTGGGCCCGGCTCATCTCCCGCCCGTCCCAGGTGACGCAGGCGTTGTTGGACATATTTTGCGACTTGAACGGGCAGACGCGCACGCCACGATCCGCAAGGAAACGGCACAGACCCGTCACCAGAAAGCTCTTGCCCGCGTCGCTGCTCGTGCCCTGAATCATGAGGCCCTTCATCAAAAAACGCCCTCCTCTCTCAATATCCGCAGCGCCTCCGCCAGGCGGTCATTTTCCCCGGGGAGGCGCGTCGCCACGCGGATATAACGGCCATCGAGCCCAGGGAAGTTCCGCGTGTGGCGCACCACCAGGCCGCGCTCCATCAGCCCCCGAAGGACGCCCTCATCGTCCGCTGTCTCAATCAGGAAGAAATGGACGGAGGACGGCCGCACATTAAGCCCCGCGTCCTCCAGCGCCCGTGTAAACCGCGGCGTCTCCCGCCGATAGAAGTCCCGGCTCCTTTGGGAAAAATCTCCATCCCGCAGAAAGCCCAGGGCCAGCGCCTGGGCAACGGTATTGACGCTCCACGAGGGCTGGCGGGCCTTCAATCGCTCCGTCCAGGCCTCCGGCGCGAGGACATAGCCGATGCGCGCGCCGCTCAGGTGATAGAACTTCGTCAGCGAGCGCAGGACGATCAAATTCTCCGGCAGCTCTCCCCAGACGGGGCGTCCCTCTTCCAAAAGAAAATCAATGTACGCCTCGTCCGTGATGAAGAGCGTTTCCGGCGCGCCCTCCAGCAGGGGCCGCAGCTTTTTTTGTGGAATGTACGCCCCCGTCGGGTTGCAGGGGTTGGAGAGGAACACGACGTCAAAATTTCCCGCGTCAGCAAGGTCAAAGAGGTTCGTTGTCTCCACCCCGTAGGCGGCGAGGGCGCGGGCGTACTCCGGGTAAGCGGGCTGGAGGACCGCCGCGCGTTTGCCCATGAGACAGGAGGCCAGGAGGTACAGTGCCTCGTTTGAGCCGTTGGTGAAGAGGATATTTTCAGCGGACAGCCTCTCGCGCCCGGCAACAAGGCGGCGAAGTTCCAGGCACTCGCTGTCGGGGTAGTGCGAGACGAGGCCCTGAAAGTCCAGCGGCGGCATGGTCCACGGGCACACGCTGGCGTTCGTGCTGAAATCGACGACGCTCCCCGGCATGGGGATGCCCATGGCCGCGTAGAGTTTTTCAGGGTTTGCACCGTGAAGGGGGATTTTCGTGTTCATCTTTCAACTCCTGTGGAGGCGGAT
>JAEEGY010000180.1 GCA_016280565.1 Fretibacterium sp. | reverse complement strand
TTTTGAGCTTGTTGACGACGATGTTCATGAACTTCTGCTGCCTCTGGACCCTGCCGATGTCCCCCAGGGGATCGTGCCGGAAGCGGACGTACCCAAGGGCCGTCTTGCCGTCCATGTGCTGCTGTCCCTTGGGGATGTTGATGAAGAGCTTCCCGGAGTAATCCGTGTAGTGGAGGCGCTTGTCAACGTAAATATCCACGCCCCCCAGCAGGTCGATGATGCGCGGGAAGCTCTGGTAGTTTATCTTGACAAAGTAATCGATGGGCATCCCCGTCAGGTTGACGATGGTCTCCCTCAGCAGGTTGATACCGCCGTAGACGTAGGCATGATTGATCTTGTCCCAGCCCTTACCGGGGATATAGACGCGGGAATCCCGCGGGATGGAAGCAATGCGCACAGCGTTGTTGTCCGCGTCAAAGATGGCCAGGGCAATGGCGTCCGTGCGGGAGCCCCCGTCGACGTTGTCCAGCCCCACGACGAGGACGTTCACCGAGCCCCTCACGGACTCGATGGGGGATGGCATCCCACTTCCGCCGGGGCTCTCCTCCTCCCCCCCGACGGCGGTGACGACCTCTGTTGTCTGCGCCTTGGGTAACGGCAGGGGATTTGCGGAATTGAACACCTCGACCAGGCGCATAGCCGCCCCCCCTACCGTAGCAATAAGGATCAGGGCGACGATCCCTAATATCTTTAAAACCCTCAAACCGCAGCACCTCCCGTGATATCCGGCCCCGGGTCCTGGTAAAGCCCGGCGGATTCGATATAGGTCTCAACAAGATGGGGCACGAGGAAACGGATCCCCCGGCCGCTGCGCACCCGCTCACGTATCTCCGTGCTGGAAATGGAGACCTGGGGGATCTCCACCACCTTCAGGCTTTGCCGTATCTCACGCGGAAGCTGCTCCAGGCCCCGCAGATCGTACCCGGGGCGCGTCGCCGTCACCAGCGTGCAGAGGGAGGGGAACTGTTCGTAGTCCACCCATGTCTCGATGGAGAGGATGGCGTCCAGCCCCGTGATGAAGTACAGGTCCTCCGGCGCGATGCCCTCCGCCAGGAACTCCTGCAGCGTGTCGATGGTGTGGGTGGGTGTCTTCCTGTCTATCTCCGTGCGCGAGACGGAGAACTCCGCCACGCCTGCCGTCGCCAGGAGCGTCATGGCATAACGGTCCTCCGCCGGACTCACAGCGTGGTCCCGCTTATGCGGCGGAGTGCCTGTGGGGATAAAGACGATGCGGTCAATATTCAGACTGCGTCGACACTCCTCGGCAACCAGCAGATGAGCATAGTGTATGGGGTCAAACGTCCCGCCCATGATGCCCGTTTTTGACACAACAATACCTCCCTCCGGCGGGGACTACTCCATTATTCTATCAGGCTGAAACTCAAATTCCTCATCGCCAATGAGGACCCAGTCGCCCTCCCGGGCTCCCGCGGCCTCAAGGGCCTCTTCAACGTTGAGACGCTTCAGAAGTCGTGAGAACTTCAGCATGGCGTCCTCCTGCTCAAAGTTGATGCGCCCCACAGCCGTCTCCAGGTTGGCGTGTTCCACCCGGAAACGTCCGTCCGGCAGACGAATGATCTCCACCGGGTCTGGCGTCCCGCCCCGGCCCCGGCGGCGCGGAAGCTCTTGGACAGCAGGGGACAGCGGTTCCGCCAGCGTGACAGTCCCCTCCGGCCGAGGCGCAGCACGGACCAGGGCCACAACTTCCCGGATCAGCTCCGGGATGCCCTCTCCCGTCAGGGCGCTCACCAAAAGACAAGGCACTCCCCGGCGGGCCATCTCTTCTTTCAAAAGGCGGGCGTTTTCCTCCGTGCCGGGCAGGTCGGTCTTGTTCCCCACCACGAGGCAGGGTCGCGCGTCCAGGTCGGCCCCGTAGGCGCGGAACTCCTCCCGCACGACGTCCACGTTGCCCAGCACGTTCGACTCAGAGAGGTCCACCACGTGCAGCAGCGCCCGGGTGCGCTCCACATGACGGAGAAACTGGAGCCCCAACCCCTTGTCCTCGTGGGCGCCTTCGATGAGCCCCGGCACGTCCGCCACAACGATCTGCTGGTCGTCCACGGCCAGCACCCCCAGGTTGGGGGAGAGCGTCGTGAAGGGATAGCCGGCAATGCGGGGCTTCGCGCCGCTGATGGCGGCCAGGATGCTGGACTTCCCCGCGTTGGGGAACCCCACCAGTCCCACGTCCGCAATGAGCTTGAGCTCCAGGGTCAGGGTCCGCTCCTCGCCCGGGTCGCCCTTCTCAGCGAAGCGGGGAGTTCGCCGGGTGGAGGTCGCAAAGTGGGCGTTGCCCCTTCCTCCGCGCCCACCCCTGGCTGCGACGAACTTCTGGCCCGGCTCCACGAGGTCCGCCAGGATACGGCCTTCCTCGTCCCGCACCAGAGTCCCACAGGGCACGGGGACCGTCAGGTCCTCCCCATTGGCCCCGGTGCGCATCGCCCCCGCGCCGTGACCGGCGTGCCCCGCCTGGAAACGGCGGTTGTACTCGAAGTCCGCCAGGGTCACGACGCCTCCCACCGCCTCAAGGATCACGCTGCCGCCCTGGCCGCCGTCCGCGCCGTCCGGCCCCCCCTTGGGGATGAATTTCTCCCGGCGAAAGCTCAGCGCACCGTTGCCGCCGCGCCCCGCCTTCACCGTCACCTTGGCTAAATCCACAAATTTCAAAACAGCACCCCTGCAAATCTCATAAAAGGGCTATAGAAAAAAGAGGTCCCGCGAAAAAGGGACCTCCGGTCTCCTAAGGTAAAAGCCACAGGCTACGCTCAGTCAGCGGCCGGAACGACCGAGACGACCTTGCGGTCCCCTTTGGTGGAGTACTCCACCTTACCATCCACCAGGGCGAAGAGGGTGAAGTCGCGGCCCAGCCCCACATGCTTGCCGGGGTGCAGATGGGTCCCACACTGACGGACGAGGATGCTGCCCGCCGGGACCTCTGTGCCGGCATAGACCTTGACGCCGCGGTACTTCGGCTTGCTGTCGCGGCCGTTGGTGGAGCTGCCCTGCCCCTTCTTGTGCGCAAAGAACTGTATATCAAACTTAAAGATCATAGCTGTACCTCCGTAATGTGTACGTATTCAGGACTGCCCGTTTCTATTTCCTTCAGGGAGAGCGCGATGGTCCGCGTCAGAAGCTCCAGTCTCCCTGCCGAACTCCGGGGCCACAGGATCCGAATGAGAGGGACCTCCGGGTTGACCTCGCATTCCACTCCCTCCACCTCCGCCACGTCGGAGAGGCCAAGGAGCAGGGCATGGAGCAAAGAGGAAACCGCGGCGCAGACAATGTCCTTCCCTTTGTCCGCAAAACCGGAATGTCCCCGGCTCTCAACGCCTCGGAGCGTTCCGTCCTCCCAGTAAAGCGTGACCGTCGTCAACCGTTGATCCCGCGGATGACCACCTCAGTGTAATACTGCCGGTGCCCACGCATACGGCGGTAGTTTTTCTTGCTCTTGTACTTGAAGACCAGGACCTTCTTGTCCCGCGCCTGATCCAAGACCTCGGCCCTGACGCTGGCACCCTCGACGTAGGGCTTCCCAAAACGGACGCCCTCGTCCCCGCCGACCATCAGCACCTTGTCGAACACGACCTCGCTGCCCGTTTCGCCCTCAAGGCGCTCCACGCGGAACTTGTCGCCCTCCTGGACCCGGTACTGCTTACCGCCTGTTTCGATCACTGCATACATTAATTTGTTTCCTCCTCCCGCTGGAGCCAGGCCCCCCTTCGGGATTTATACGCCCGCTCCACGCGATATTTAACATCATAGATTTTAAGCAAAATGCGCGCTTTCGTCAAGGAAGCGCCGGATGATCTTTTCTCCACCTGACAGAGCGAATGAGCCAGATGACCTCGAAAGGCAGCCCCGCAAGAAGCGCCCACAGGGAAAGCGGCAGACCGATATCCGTCTTGTCATCGACCTCCCTCAGCCAGTCCACGGAAAAGCGCATCACCGTGTAGAGGATGAGGGCGAGGGGCGCGACGATGGCGTGATGAGGCCCCTCGCTGGCATAGCCGCGTTTCATCAGCCGGCGCTCAACGAGAAGGATGATCCCAAGACACAGGACCGCCAGGGCCGAGTAGTAGAGCTGCGCGGGGTGGCGCAGCACGCCCGCGGGGTCGCGGGGAAAGTGCACCGCCAGAGGGAAAGTGGACACGATACCCACGCAGCAGCCGTTGAGGAAACATCCCCACCGTCCCACGGCGATCGCCAGAAACGCGGGAGGGGCGGCGACGTCGCAGAGGCTTTGAAAGGAGATCTTTTGGTTGCGCCAGCAGAGAAAGGACGCCGCTAAAAAGGCTCCCGTCACGGCCCCCACCTCGGAGAGCCCCCCCCTGGTGAGGATGAGGAGAGGGTCGCCCGCGTAGGCGTAAAACTTGCCCAGTCTGCTCAATGGCTTGAAGGCCGCGGCCCCCAGGAGCATGGCGATGAAGGTCCAGCTGATGACCCGCCGGGCCTCCTCCTCGTCCACATCATAGAGCCTGAGCCGGCGGAGGCTCCAGAGGATCGCCAGCGAGAGCGCGATCAGCCACAGGACATCATAGCTGTCCAGGCGAAAGCTCCCTATCTGGAAAAGGGCGGGATACATACCCGGATGTCAATACCGGCGGCGCGGGCCGCTGGGGAACTCGCCACGCGGGCCAGAACCTCCGCGCGGGCCGCCATGCGGGTAACGGTCCTGCGGACCCCGGCGCGGAGACCGTGAATGATAACTCCCGTCCATATTGGAGGAGTCGAACTTCGGCATCACGACCACCTTGCGCATCGGCGGTTCGCCGATGGACTCCGTGCGCACGTCTTCCCTGTTCTTGAGCGCCGTGTGGATGACCCACCGCTCCCAGCTCAGCATGGGTTCCAGGCGGATGGGGCGGCCATACTCCAGGGCCTGGCGCGCCGTGGCCTCGGCCAGCCGTTCCAGGCTGCGGGTGCGGCGTTCCCGGTAGCCACAGCTGTC
>JAEEGY010000179.1 GCA_016280565.1 Fretibacterium sp. | reverse complement strand
CCTGGGCATCAACACCGGCTACCAGAATATCAATCCCAACTACTGGGCCTATAACCTGACGCCGGATCGCTACGGCAGCCTACCCGCGCGGTTCATCCTGGATAACCACAGCCAGATCGCGCCGGGGCTGGTGACGGTCTATCGCGGGAGCGTCACATCACAGGACAGCGCCGCCTCCGGGTACAACACCATCGACATGAACTATGGTACCAGCGCCTCCTTCCGGCTCTCCACCTTCGCCAGCGGCGCTCCCACCGACAGCACGCCGCAAAACCTGACGTTGAAATACAAGCGCGTAGCGGGGATGGTCGCGGGCGCATGGGACTCCGTCCTCGACGGGCGCACGCGGGTTCGCCCCTTCACCCTGAACCGGAACACGTCATCGGGCCGTTCTCCCTTTGTGGACAATCCTGACGGCAATAAAAGTACGGAGGCTGAGCTCAAAACGATGACGGGGCTTCCTCCCGTCCTGGTGCAGGCAGAGAACTTCCCTGATCTTGGCCTGACGGCCCCCTACTTTGGCACGGACGCGCTCAACGCCGTCGAGATCTTCGCAGCGGTGCCGGAGGGGCTTGTCTCCATGGACACTGTTGACTCCATCGACGTAGAGGGCAACCCTATCTCCGTCGATATCCCGGCGGAGACCGCGCTCCTGCCGCTGGTGGTGCGTTTTCGCCTTCCACGTGTCGAACAGCTCACCGAGGCCCAATGGCAGGCGCTTGACGAGGCAGAGGACGTGCTGACGGAGTTCAGAAAATATGGGACAATCTGGGTGCGCTCCGAGAACACAAAGTATAAGGACGCGAACCTGCTGAGCGCCATATCCAACCGCCTGAGCGAAGGCAACGTATCGGGCAGGCAGTCGGACATCGTGCGGGCCTTTACCTACAGCGATCCGCGCTACAATACACAAAAAGAAAGAGACGCCCTCTATCTGGAGTTCCTCGTCTATTTAGCGGACGCCAAAAGCCCCAAGGGGGACTATACGGGGTTTATCGACCTCATTGAGGACGACAACATTCCCTACCTCGTCATTGGTGACGGCGCAACCGACGGCATATGGGGGCTCAGCTTCTACATCAGCATGGACGGGCCTAACCCCAAAGATGACGATGATGAGGAGAACACGGCGAAGACCAAGGACTCTGGCGGCGGTGGCGGCGGCTGCGATGCCGGGGCGCTGGGAGTTCTCGCGATGATCCTGGCGGGCGGGGCGTTCCTCCTGCGCCGGCGGATGTGCTAAGATTATAAAATGATCCAACGAAACGAAAGGAGACGGGTATCATGGCTGAAGATTTTCTGAGAAGCAGGGCAAAGGAACTGAAGGGGACGAAGACGGAGGCAAACCTCTGGGCGGCCTTCGCCGGGGAGTCCCAGGCGCGGAACAAGTACACCTACTTCGCGTCCAAGGCGAAGAAGGACGGCTACGTCCAGATCGCGAACCTCTTTGAGGAAACGGCCGGCAACGAGAAGGAACATGCTAAGATGTGGTTCAAGATCCTTGGCGGCATCGGGGACACGGCGGAGAACCTCGCGTCCGCGGCGGCCGGCGAGAACGGCGAGTGGACGGATATGTACCCCGGCTTCGCCAGGACGGCGCGGGAGGAGGGCTTTGCCGACATCGCCACTCTCTTCGAGTCCGTGGCAGCCATTGAGAATGAGCACGAGGCGCGTTACCTCAAGCTGCTGGACAACGTGAAGAAGGAGATCGTCTTCTCCTCTGATGGTGACACGATCTGGCAGTGCTCCAACTGCGGGCACATCGTGGTGGGCAAAAAAGCCCCGGAGCTGTGCCCCGTCTGCGGGCATCCAAAGGCGTACTTCCAAAAGAAGGCCGAAAACTACTAAGGCAAAACGACGCCGGCCTCGAAAACAGGGCCGGCGTTCCTTTTATGGCAGGATTTATGAGAGGGGTGTTACTGTGTCTCATCTGATTTGGGGCGGCGTGGACTGCGTGGAACTGGCCAAACGTTTTGGCACGCCTTTGTATGTGATCGACGAATCCGTTGTGCGGGCCCGGTGCGCGGAGGTGCGGAAAGATTTCCTGGAGCGTTGGCCGGGGACGCGGGCCAGCTACGCCAGCAAGGCCTTCCTGACGCGGACGATGGCCCGGATCATCGATCAGGAGGGGCTGGGCCTGGACGTGGTCTCCCTTGGGGAACTGCGCATCGCGCTTTCCGCAGGTTTTCCCCCGGACCGGATCGAGATGAACGGCAACGCCAAGAGCGAAGAGGAGCTGGACGCTGCGCTTTCGTCCGGCGTGGGGCGGATCATCGTGGACAGCCTGACGGAGCTGGAGGTCCTGGCGGACAAGGCGGAGGCTGCGGGCAAGACGGCCCCGGTCCTGCTGCGTGTGGCGCCTGGGGTCGACGCTCACACCCACGCCTTCATCGCCACGGGCAAGACGGGCAGCAAGTTCGGCCTGCCCATTGACGGCCCCATGCTGTCCCACGCGGTGCGCATGACCCGGGAGAGAAAGGGGCTTGACCTTCTGGGGCTCCACTTCCACGTCGGCTCACAGCTCTTCTCCCCGGAGGACCACGTTCGCTCCCTCACCCGCGTGGTCGAGGCGGCCTCCCGGCTTCGCAATGAGCTGGGCTTTGAGCTGCGGGAGCTGAACGTGGGCGGCGGCCAGGGGGCGAAGCTCAACCCGTCGGAGCCCCACGTCCCCATGGGGCCCTTCATGGACGAGATCATGGAGGCGCTGAAGCGGGAGTGCGCGGCCCACAAACTGCCCTGCCCCAACGTTTCCATCGAGCCGGGGCGTTGGATCATCTCCGAGGCGGGCATCACGATCTACCGCGTGGAGACCGTCAAGGAACTGCCCGATGTGGTGTATGTGGCGGTGGATGGCGGGATGTCGGACAACCCGCGCCATCCCCTGTACGATGCCCTGTATGACGCGGCAGTCGTGGAGCGGGCGGACGCGGGTGCGGACAGCTGGGAGGGAAGGAAGGTCTCCGTCGTGGGGAAGTGCTGCGAGTCCGGCGACGTGTTCATTGAGGACGCGCATCTGCCCCGCGTGGAGCGCGGCGACCTGCTGGCGCTCTACAACTCCGGGGCCTACACCTACTCCATGGCCAGCAACTACAACGGCCTTGGCCGGCCGGCAGTGGTCCTTGTGGGGGACGGCCGGGCTGAGCTCATCGTTGCGCGCCAGACGCCCGAAGACCTCCTGCGGGGGGACGTCATCCCGGAACGCCTGGGGGCATAAGCTGCGCTCCTCAGATAGACGAACAGGGAAGAGACAAAGCCGTCCCCGGGAAAGTTCCCGGGGACGGCGTCTTTGTTTCCGCAGTTTTTGTTGCCGGGTGACGCTTACTGGCCCAGCATGGGAGCGAAGATACCCGCCAGGACGACTGACGTGAGCGTCACGGTGACGAACCCACCGATCAGCATTCTGGGCAGCATCTGGTCCATCAGGAAGTTATAGGTCGTATCGTCGCCTTCCGCCAGAGCCTTGGACGCCTCGTCCGTCAGAACGTAGTTGGGCGGGAAGCCATAGAGCGCCGTGAGGGCCAGGGCCATGGAGATCGCGCCCGTGTAGCCAAGGATCTTGCCAACGATGAAGGAAGCCACCAGCAGGCCCGCCACGCCGACCCCAACGATGACCGCGATGGGCTTCATGAGCTGGGGAAGCATCTCCGGCGTGCCGCGGTTCAGCATTCCCATGATGAAGACCATCAGGATAGCGCCGAGGTAGCCCAGAGAGCCGGACTTCAGCAGCGGCTTGCGTTCCACGATGCCCAGCTCAGCGGCGATGGCGCCAAAGATAAGGCAGATGACCAGCGGATGGACGTTGACGGTGGTGAGCGCCTTGAGCTGCTCAGAGGCAAACTGGGAGAGCAGGCCGATAGCCGCGGTGCAGGCCAGGTGAGTGTAGGTGGTCTGGTACTTGGCGGGGACGAGGTGGAAGCCGCTCTTGCCCTCGGACTCGGCCCCCTTGGCCTCAAAGACGTGCCCTTCGGCGCGGAGGCGGAGCAGACGCTTGCCCTCGCTCTTGAGGCAGAGCGCGGTGATGGGATAACCCACGAACCCCTGCACGATATAGATGAGCAGAGCCATGACGGACCAGAGGGCCATCCCCTTGGCTGCGGCCGCCTCGCTCATGATGATGGCTGCGACGATGCCGCCGGACAGGGGCGGGGTCCCCGCGATGATTGCGTTGCGGTCAATGAGCTGAGTGCCGCCATACAGCAGCGCAGCGCACATCCCGGCAAGGCCGGCCACGGCGATGACGACGCTCTTCCACTCCTGGCAGAGCTCACGGACGCTCATCAGCGTGCCCATGTGCGCAATGAGCAGGTACATGGAGATGTTGGCGATCATGCCGCCCATCTGGGCCTTATCGACGACATCCAGTGGAAGCCAGCCCTGCCAGAAACCGGCAAGGAACAGCGCAGCCGCCACGAAGACGGACGGGACGAAAGCCTTGGTGATGGTGGAGACGATGTCGCCGATGGACATGATCACCAGCACCGCCACGAGGCAGACGAGGGCGAAAAGCATAGGACTCATACAGAAAAAACCCCCTTCAATGGGTATGAACTTTGCCCTGACGGTTCAGGACGATATAAGATTATAGCGTATTTCCTCTGATTTGGCTTCATGATAAAATAAGATAAGAAAGAGCTCATGATGTGGGGGAGGTGAAGGAGATGCGCATCGTCCAGACAAGCACCATCATCAATACGTCGGGGTTTACGGACCGCCTTGAGCGTGGCTTCGCCGTGAAGCATGAGGACGTCCACTATCTGCACGTCCGGGAGCCCGTCATCATCCAGCGCCCGCAGGTCGAGGACTTCAACTCCCTCGTCGTCGTTCATGACCAGGTGGAGCAGTATATGTAAAAGAAGAGAAAGTCGGGGCGGAGGCGCGAAGCCTCCGCCTTTTTTATGCTGAGGTCAGAAGGAATTTTGCCCCGGCCTGCCCGGAGGTCAGCGCGAAGGGCCCCGCGTCCGCCGGGACAAAGAGACAGGTCCCCCTCTTCGCCTCCAGCGAGAGTCCGTCCTGGGTCAGAGCCGCGTTCCCTTCCAGGCAAAGCAGCGAGAGGAATCTGCCTTGGGGTGCGGACTCCCACTGGCCGTCGAGGCGCAGAAGCCCGGCGCGGAACTGCGGACAACGGGCCAGGACCTCCATTGTTCCTCCCGGGACGGCGCGCGGGGCCTCCGCCCCCGGTGGCGTGGGGTCCGCGGGCTTCCCCTGCGTCACGGCAAGGGCCTTCTCTATGTGGAGAGGGCGAGGCTTGCCATCGGGCCCGAGGCGGTTGTAGTCAAAGACGCGGTAGGTGAGGTTGGAGCTCTCCTGCACCTCCGCCAGCAGGATGCCGCCTCCGATGGCGTGTATCGTCCCGGCTGGGATAAAGAAGCTCTCTCCCCGATGGACCTCGACCCGGCGCAGCAGGCCGGGCAGCGTACCCTTCGTAATGGCCTGCTCCAGTTCCTCCCGGCTCACCTCCCGCTGAAAGCCCAGGTAAAGGAACGCCCCTGGCTCATGGTCCAGGATGGTCCACATCTCAGTCTTGCCCCGGCCGCCCTCCTCGCGGGCGGCGTAGGCGTCGTCGGGGTGGACCTGGATGGAGAGGGGCAGCTTCGCGTCGATGAGCTTCACCATCAGGGGAAAGGGCGAACCGGGCTGATAGTCCGGAGAAACGGCCTCCGGGTGTTCCGCGGCGATCTGTGAGAGCGTCCAGCCCGCGCAGGGCCCATCCAGGACCACGCTGTCCCCGTCGGGATGCGCAGCCAGCTCCCAGCTCTCGGCCAGACGACCGGGCATACGCACTCCCGGAGGGAGGGCGGCGTCCGGTCGGTCGGGCTGCCTGTGCCCGGAGGGTATGCCGGGGGGAGGCACCATTGCCTCCATCCGGCCGGCCACATGGTCCAGGTCTTCTCCTTTACCCCAGGCTTTGAGCCGGGTCCCCCCCCACAGGTAATCCTTGCAGACAGCTCTAAGCCGGAATGGCCGCATACGTTTTCCCTCCATTGAAATAAGGTCCCCAAGGACTTCATTGTAACATGAAACCACGTGAAGTTTCCCCTAAAAATACTCGCATGAGTACAGTCGATGTTTTATAATAAAGCTTGTTTTATCTGTGTCCGGTAAGATAATGGGGGCAACCCGATTATAGAATGAGAATCAAAAAAATGTGTACTGCGGGTAAAGGAGGCTGTCATGACCTTAGTATATTTCTTCCTCTGGGTGACATTAAACGGCCGCGTGACGTGGGAGGTTATCCTTCTCGGCGTCCCCGTTGCCTTTGGGCTGGATTGCTTCATG
>JAEEGY010000178.1 GCA_016280565.1 Fretibacterium sp. | reverse complement strand
CCCGGAGTTTGAGCGCGGCGTCCGGGACTTCCTGGCCGTGTGCAACGTGGTCAGTGTGTTCCGCCACACGCGCATCCTCCAGATCGGGCCTCGGCCCTTCGACTTCTGGAACACCATGCGCAACGAGGGCGAGCTGCTGGAGAAGTTCAACATCCAGCTGGCCCCCATTCCCCTGCCGGAGCTCTACGCGGAGATGAAGAAATGGCGGGAGGAGAAGAACGAGGTCGCGAAGGTCGTCCAGTATTGCAAGGCCAACATGAACTGCAAGATCGAGGACGCCTATCTTGAGAACGTGGCCACTCTGAAGGTGGCCATGAAGAGCCTGGCGGAGAAATACGGCTGCCGCGCCATCGCGCTCCAGTGCTGGAACGCCCTTCAGGATGAGATCGGCATCATGCCCTGCGCGGCCAACAGTCTGCTCAACGAAGAGGGCATCCCCGTGGTCTGCGAGACGGACATCCACGGCACCATCTCCCAGCTCATCGCGGAGGCCGCAACGCTGAACGAGCGCAGGGTGATGTTCTCCGACTGGACGGTGCGCCACCCGGACAACGACAACGGCGAGCTGTTACAGCACTGCGGCCCGTGGCCCATCTCTGTGGCGAAAGAGAAGCCCACCATCTGCGTGCCGGTGGCCTTCCCCCAGAACGGCGCGGTGTCAGCGGAGGCCAGGGGCGGCCCCATGAGCCTGGTGCGCTTTGACGGCGACAACGGGGAGTATTCCATTCTGCTGGGCCACGCCCGCGGCATCGAGGGCCCCTGGACGAGAGGGACCTACGTCTGGGTGGAGGTCAACAACCTCAAGCGGCTGGAGGCGAAGGTGGTGGAGGGCCCCTACATCCATCACGTGGCGGCCATCCACGGCGACGTGGTGCCCGTGATCTACGAGGCCTGTAAGTACATCGGCGTGAAGCCGGACCTGTACGACCCCATCGAGGACAAGGTCAAGGCGTACCTGCACGGCGAGAACGTGACGTTTGACGAGGTATAACTCATGAATAACCTGGCAGCGAAGGCGTATGAACTGCGCCGGGACACGCTGGACATTATCATGGCCGGGGGCGGCGGGCATATCGGCGGCGACATGAGCGAGATGGAGATCCTCGTATCGCTCTCTGACCGCATGAACGTCTCCCCCCAAACCCAGACCAGCCCGGACCGGGACCGCTTCGTCCTGAGCAAGGGCCACTGTGTGGAAAGCCTCTACGCGGTGCTGGCGTGGAAGGGTTTTCTGGACCTGGGTGAGGTCAAGGCCAAGTTCTCCAAATTCGGCTCGGAGTACATCGGCCACCCCCACAACGTCATCCCCGGCATCGAGATGAACTCCGGCTCCCTGGGGCACGGGCTCTCGGTGTCCGTGGGCATGGCCCTGGCGGGGAAAATGGACAAGAGGAACTACCGCGTCTATACCCTGATGGGCGACGGCGAGCTGGCGGAGGGCTCCGTCTGGGAGGGGGCCACGGCCGCCGGGCATTTTAAACTGGACAACCTGTGCGCCGTCATCGACCACAACCACCTCCAGATCTCCGGCCGGATCGAGGACGTGATGGACCCCGGCGACCTGAGGAAGCGGTTTGAGGCCACGGCCTGGCACGTGATCGACGTGAAGGACGGGAACAGCGTGGAGCAGATCAGCGCCGCCTTTGACGAGGCAGAGAAGACGAAGGGCCGTCCCACGGTCATCATCGCGGAGACAGTGAAGGGCAAGGGGTCGCCCATCATCGAGGACAAGGCGGCCTGGCACCACAAGCTGCCGTCTCAGGAGGAGTACCAGCAGATCGCCGCGGACCTATCCACCAGAGGGGAGGCGTTGAAGAATGCCTAATAAGATTGCGAACCGCGCCGTGATGTGCGAGGTGCTGAAAGAAGCGGCGGCGAAGGACAAAGACATCGTCGTCCTGTGCAGCGACTCCCGGGGGTCGGCCTCGCTGGCTTCCTTTGCGGAGACGTACCCGGAGCAGTTTGTGGAGGTGGGCATCGCCGAGCAGAATTTAGTAGGGATCGCCGCCGGGCTGGCCGCCTGCGGGAAGAAGGCCTTTGCCGTCTCCCCTGCTTCCTTTATCTCCACCCGCAGCTACGAGCAGTGCAAGGTGGACTGCGCCTACTCCAACACCAACGTGAAGCTCATCGGCATCAGCGGCGGCGTCAGCTACGGTGCGCTGGGCAAGACCCACCACTCCGCCCAGGACATCGCCGCCATGTCGTCCATCCCCAATATGCGCGTGTACCTGCCCAGGGACCGCTTCCAGACCCGCGGCCTGTTCGAGGCGCTGCTGAAGGACGAGAAGCCCGCCTACATCCGCCTGGGCCGCAACGCCGT
>JAEEGY010000177.1 GCA_016280565.1 Fretibacterium sp. | reverse complement strand
TTTCGTGGATGAGGGCCTGAGAGACCTTGACCGGGGAGCGCTTTATGCTCTTGAGGATGTCTTTGATGAATTGAAAGAACGTTACGGAGCAAGAGATGCGGCCGTCGTATAAAGTGAATAAATTTAAGGAGGGATGTTCCTTGAGAAAAATAGCTTTAAGTGTTCTCGCTGTTTTGCTCCTTTGCGGCTGTGCCTGGGGAGACCGTATCCCGGATTTCAGCGCCTTCCCGACGTGGGGAATCTGTACGGGCGATTATGTCCGTATGCGCGAGGACCCGGACACGAAAGCGGAGATCCTGGAGCCTCACCGGCTCAACAGGGACCAGCGCGTCATCGTTTTGGACAAGACAATGACGAACGGCGACACCTGGTATGAGATCGACCACCCCGCAGAGATGGGCACCGCCTGGGTCTTTGGCAAGTACATCCAGGCCGCGATGGAAGAAGAATACCAGGAAGACCCCATGCGGCAGCTTCTGGTGAAGCTCAACCTGACCTTCGGCTCCTCGCCGGAGAAGGCCCGCGCCCTGTTCGGCAAGCCCGTCAAACAGAAACGGGAGAGCATCGGCTCAGACGACGACATTACCCGCGTCACCATGAGCTGGCGGGGGCACGACGTGGAATACCTCAACGGAAACCTGACGGGCGTCAGCGTGACCAGGGGCAAGACCCCCTTTGGCGACATCCGCATTGGCGACAGCGTGGACAAGCTGGAGGAGTCCCTTGGCAAGCCCAGGGATGCCACGGACGAGAACTGGACCTACCAGCCGGGAGAGATGGACTACATCACCTTCCGCCTGGAGGACGGCAAGGTTGTCGAGATGGGTTATCAGTACTATTACGACATCGGGTAGGAAAAGGGAGGCGTGAAAATGAAGCGTGTTTTCGCGGCGCTTGCGCTGCTGGCTCTGCTTGCCGGGAGCGCGTTTGCCCTGAGCGATGCGGACTACAAAAAGATGATGAAGGACAAGGACTTCGCCAGGGCGGACAAGGCCCTCACTCAGGCGTGGAACAAGGCGAAGAAATCCTTCCCGGCCACAAAGGCGGGCAAGGCGGCCTACCAGCTTCTGCTGGAAGATCAGCGGGAATGGATCAGGAACGGTCGGGACGCCAACGCTCAGGATCTGATAGGTATGGAAGGCTATTCAAAGGTCGAGGCTTACGCGGAGGTCACGAGGGAACGCGCTAAGTATCTGCCGGAATTGGTCAAGGAATACCTGAAGGAAGCGGAGCCGAAGAAGGAAGATTCCAGGAAGCCGGCCCCCAAAAAGCCAGAACCCAAGCCGGAGCCAAAAAAGCCGACGCCTAAGAAAGAAACTCCCAAGCCCAAGGCGTCCGAGGAGGAGTTCCTCACTGAGAGCGCCCGCAGAGAGGCCGCGGGAGACTGGCAGGACACCTATCCGGACACGGGCATCTGCGTGGGGGACAGCGTGAGGCTCCGGGAGAACCCGGACACCGAGTCGGAGATCGTGGGCCGTCTGAACAAGGGAGACTGGATCATCACCCTGGAGGAGACCTCCGTGGACGGCCAGAAGTGGTACGAGGTGGACCATCCCACTCAGGAGGGCACAGCCTGGGTCTCCGCCCGCTATATCGAGACGTATAAGGGCTACGAGATCGGCACGCCGGCCTACAACATGAGCATCCAGATCATGATGACCTTTGGCCTCAGGGCGGAGAAGGCCCGTGCCCTTTTGGGCGACCCTGACCGTGAGCTGGAGGACCGTGGGGACAAAAAGATATTGGAGTATGGCGACTGCCGGATCGTGTATGTTGAGGGACGTCTGCAGAGCGTGGAGGTCTTTGAGAGAGGCCTGGCCTTCGGTTCCCTGAAGGTGGGAGACGCCGAGTCAAAGCTCACGAAGGCGCTGGGCGACCCTGCGGAGAAGGCCAGGGGGGATTGGCGCTATGAGATCGACCCGAACGGCCGTCTGACCTTCACGGTGGACAACGGCAAGATCGTCCATATGAGCTGGGAAGAGGTTACGGACTGACCGTTATTTTTTTAGGAGGTAACGAATGATGAAAAAGTTATTTGCTCTGTGCGTGTTCCTGTTTCTGCTGACCCTGGGAGGCGCCGCGTGGGCGGAGCAGAGGGCCTTTGCTCTCACTGACCCCGTGACGCTCTACTCCAGGATGGACATGAACTCGAAGTCCTGGGAGGTCTCCATTCCTGATGGCGGCGTGGTGGTGCCCAGCGCCAGCCGCGACAAGCAGGACCGGCTGTGGTATAAGGTGACCGTGGGCGGGCACACCGGCTGGCTTTTCAACGAGGGCATCCGCCTTCGCATGGGGCCAAAGAGCAAGTTCGCCGACGGTGTCTACAAGCGTTGCGCGAATGTTCGGGCCAGTGCCCTGAAGGGCAAGGCTAAGGGCTGGAGCGAGGGGGACGAGACCATCGAGGTGGCAGGCGGCGAGGTCGCCACCTGGACGGGTGACGGCGCGCTGTTCCAGATCTTCGAAAAGGGCTCCAAGACCGAGGATATCTACTTCAAGGCCACCGGCTCCAGGGCCAGCAAGGAGTTCCTGGGCTTTGACGCCATCGGCATGAGCTGGCCGGACCTGCGTAAGAAGGTGGGGACCCCCACGGTCCGCGAGACGCCGGAGGGCGAGCCCGACGCCCGCATCATCTCCTACGAGCTCTCCAACCGGAACATGACCCTGGCCTTCCACATCGACGGCGACAACGTGGAGTGGTTCGAGCTCTACAAGGGCAAGACCGGCGAAGCCGGGAAGGGCTGGAACCCGGACGTCCTTTACGCGCGCGAGTAGTTGCTGAATGAACGTTCAGACGTTTCGCGGGGAGGGGGGAGGAACACCTCCTCCCCGCGTTTTTCCCCGCTTTGTGCTGCCCGTCTTTGCAAAGCTGAACCTGACCCTGCGCGTGACAGGGCGGAGGGAAAATGGCTATCATGACCTCGTTTCCCTCTTTCTGAGGATCCCGTCGGGCGAGACGATTTTCGTCTCGCCGCTGCCACCGGACGCTGATGGCGATCAGGTGGAGGTCCGGGGGCTGGATTTGCGCCTGGAGGGTGAGAGCATCGTCTCCAAGGCGCTGCGCCTGGCGGGGACGGGGGCGGGCGCCAATATCCCC
>JAEEGY010000020.1 GCA_016280565.1 Fretibacterium sp. | reverse complement strand
TGGGAGGCTAAAGATGGCAAGTTACGCTTACACGCCACAGGGCGTCTGTTCCCGGCAGATCGCCTTTGACATTGAAGATGGGAAGCTCCATAACGTGAGCTTCGTTGGGGGCTGCTCCGGCAACCTCAAGGCGATAGGGAAGCTGCTGGAGGGGGCTGATGCACGGAACACAGCCCACCTGCTGAGGGGCAACCTCTGCGGGGTCAGGGGCACGTCCTGCGCGGATCAGCTCGCCCTGGCCATTGAGGCAGCGTTAGACAGGGGGCCGGAAGGGGGATTCAGGGGGTCTGTTCCCCCTGAGCTTTGATCATGAAATTCAGCTGGGAATATTTTTTGAAAACTTTTCCGATCATCGCTGAAAAGCTGCCCGTCACGCTGTCTTTGACGCTCATCAGCGCGGGGTTTTCCCTGGCGCTGGGGACGGTGATGGCCCTTGTGAACTATTACAGGGTCCCCGTTCTGACGCAGTTCCTGAAAGCGTGGAGCTCCTTCATTCGTGGCACGCCGGCCGTCACACAGATGTTCTTCTTCTACTACGGCCTGGCGACCGTCAGCGCGCTGGTCCTCAATATGTCGCCCCTGGTGGCCGTGGCCGTCGTCATGAGTCTCAACATGAGCGCCTTTGTCGCCGAGTCCGTGCGGGCCGCCCTCATCTCCGTGGATGAGGGGCAGAAGGAGGCCGCGCTGTCCCTGGGGATGTCCGGTTTTCAGATGATAACGCGCATCGTTATCCCCCAGGCTGTCCGCGTTGCCCTGCCGCCGCTCTTCAACGACATGATCAACCTGTTCAAGATGTCCTCCCTGGCCTTCCTGGTGGGCATCCGGGACGTCATGGGGGCGTCGAAGATCGAGAGCGCAGGCAGCTTCCGGTTCTTTGAGTGCTACGCCATCGTCATGCTCATCTACTGGGCCTGCACCATCGTCCTGACTTTTTTGCAGAGACGCCTTGAGAAACGCTGCAATGCGATTTATGCATAGTACTACATTTTGATTCTGAGGAGAGATACACATGAAAAAGCTGTTTGCGTCCGTTCTGTTGGTTCTTTTGGTTTGCTCCTGCGCTTTTGCCGCTGAGTACGCGCCCCGTAAGTTCATCGTTGGCACCGCCGCCACCAGCCTGCCCTACACCTACATGAAGGGCGAGGGCTCCTGGGAGGACTGGGAGGGCGCCGAGGCGGACTTTTGGAACGAGATCAGGAAGCGCACGGGCTGGGATATCCAGGTGAAGCGCTGCGCCGACCTGGCCACGCTGTTTGGCGAGCTGGATTCCGGCCGCATCGACGTGGCCGCCAACTGCCTTGCCATCACGCCCAGCCGTCTTGAGGCCCACATCGCCTCCGACCCCATCTATGGCGATGCTCAGGTCATCATCGTGAAGCCGGAGAGCAGCTACAAGACCTTCGAGGATCTCAAGGGCCTTGAGATTGGCTGCACCGCCGGACAGGCCGCCCAGAACACCGTGGAGAAGATCGCCCCGCAGTACAACTGGACGGTTCGGCCCTACGACGACACCGCGGCGGGCTTCATGGACGCCAACCTGGGCCGCATCCCCGCTTTCGCCCACACGGTCAGCACCGTGGAGAAGTTTGAGCGGGAGCAGGGCATGAAGTTCCGTATGCTGGATCAGAAGCTCTTTGGCAACAACGTGGGCTGGTGGTTCCGCGACGACAAGGACAGCGCCGCGCTCCGCGACGACGTCAACAAGGTCCTCGCTGAAATGCACAAGGACGGCTTCGTGGCGGAGGTCACGAAAAAGTTCTTCTATGAGGACATGACTCAGTTCATCAGCGACCAGTGGCTCAAGACCAACCGTTAGCCATGGAGGGAATGGTTGAAGTTCGGGGGCTGTCCAAGACGTTTGACGGCTCGTCGTACATCCTGAAGGATATCGATCTGAGCATCGCGAAGAACGAGGTCGTGGCGATCCTTGGGCCCTCCGGCACGGGGAAGTCCACGCTGTTGCGCTGCCTCAACTACCTGTGCGAGCCCACGACGGGCTCCGTGCGGGTGGGGGAGGTCACGGTGGACGCTGCCCACCACGGCGCCCATGAGGTGCGGGCCCTTCGACGCCAATCCGCGATGGTCTTTCAGAGCTACAACCTCTTCAAGAACAAGACCGCCAGGGAGAATGTCATGGAGGCCCTTGTCACCGTTCAGAAGCGGTCAAAGGCCGAGGCGGAGGGGATCGCGCTCCGTCTGCTGGAGAAGGTGGGGATGCTTGACCGGAAGGACTACTACCCGGCGAAGATGTCCGGCGGGCAGCAGCAGCGTGTGGGCATTGCCCGGGCGCTGGCGGTCAGTCCCAATGTCCTGCTCTTCGACGAACCCACGTCGGCGCTGGATCCGGAACTGGTGGGAGAGGTGCTGAACACCATTCGCCAGATTGCCGAAGAGGGGACGTCGACGATGATCCTCGTCACCCATGAGATACGTTTTGCCCGCAACGTGGCAAGCCGCATCCTCTTCATGGACGGGGGGCACATAGCGGCGGACGGCACGCCGGAACAGATCATCGACAACCCTGGCGCGGTCAGTCCCCGGTTGCAGCAGTTCCTCAACTTCGTTGGCAAGTAAGAGGAACACAAGAACACAGCGCAGGCCCTGTCGGTTTTCCGCTGGAGCTTGCGCTGTGTCATTTACTTATCCCGTGATTGCAGCGTAGATTGAGCTGGGGCCGCCGTTCTGGGCCCAAAACGTAGACTTATACAGCTTCTCCGTCGCCGTAGAGCTTCCCGTCCGTGTAGATACGGCAAACGATGGGGGCCCAGCCGGGGTTGTCAGCACGCGGTTGTAAAGGCTGGATTCAGCTTTCCTGTATGATATCCGTCAATGCTTTTAGAAAAGCGTCGATCTCTGTTTTTGTATTAAAGTACCCCGGTGAAACCCTCATGCTGCCCTCTGGGAATGTTCCGAGGGAACGATGTGCCGCCGGGGCGCAGTGCAGGCCAGGTCGGGTCTCAAATCCGGCGCGAGAGAGCAAATCTGCCAGGATGCCGTTATCCATATCCTTCACGTTGATCGAGAATACCGGAAGACGATCCGCCATATCCTGCTTCCCGCCAAGAAGGATACCGTCAATTATCTTTAACTTGTCCAAAAAGTAAGCGCCAATTTCTTGTTCCTTCGAGGCGACGGTTTTCATTCCCGTGGTCTCCAACCATTCCAGCGCCGCGTTCAGACCGGCAATGCCAGGAAGGTTCGGCGTCCCGGACTCAAACTTATCCGGCAGGTCCTCCGGCTGACTTTCCAAATGCGAATAACTCCCCGTTCCGCCTGTGACAAGCGGCTCGACTTTCAGCGCAAAATCTGGCTTCCAGACAATACCGCCTATCCCCTGTGGGCCCATCAGTCCCTTATGCCCTGTAAAGCATAGCGCCGCGAGCTCCAGTGACGAAACATCGAGGGGGAGGACTCCGGCGGTCTGGGCCGTATCCAGGACAAGGGGAACGCCTGCATCGCGACACAGCAGGGCAGCTTCTTTAAGAGGTTGAATTGTCCCACAGACGTTACTGGCATGGGACATCACCATCAGGTCAAACGAATTTTTCGATAGCTTGTCTTTTAAATCCTCCATGTCCATAAGGCCGTCGCGATGAGAACGGATTAGCGTCACAACCACGCCATCCTTCTCCAACCGGCGGAGGGGACGCATCACAGCGTTATGTTCCATTGAGGACGTAAGTACCTTCATCCCCGGCTTCAGGAACCCACGCAGTACGATATTCAGGGCCTCAGTGACATTGGCACAAAATGTAACGTATCGCGGGTCACGTCCTTCATAACCATTAAAAAAGGCAGCGAGACGCATCCGGCAGTCCAACACAGAGTTCAGTGTGCCCATGTCCCGTTCCGATGAGCTTCCCCGCGCTAAGTTTGCCCCGCCGCGGGAGAGGAAAGCCGCCATTGCCTCTGCAACGCACGCCGGTTTGGGCCAGGTCGTTGCCGCATTGTTCAAATAAACAGACATAAAAGCCTCCTTGAATGAGCAACCAAAGTGTGCTTGATTCTCCGGCCAGACAACCGGGCTTACGATCTCCCAAAGGGAGAGCGGCGTCCGGTTGGTCGGGCTGCCTGTGCCCTGTGGGTATGTCGGTCGCTCGCAAGCGGGCGCATCCTGCGCCGCTAGCGACACTAAGGCCTCCTTGCCTGTCGAAGCGGGCGTGTCAGCCCGCGGAGGCCGGCCAGACAACCGGGCTTACGATCTCCCAAAGGGAGGCCGGCCTTACTTCCCCAGCAGCGCAGCGCCGATCGCCCCGGCAAAGCGGGCGTCCGGGTGTGTGCGGACCTCCGCGTTCAGCGCCGAGGCCAACTTGCGCACCATCAGCGGCGTCTCGCAGAACCCGCCGGTGAGGAAACAGGCGCCACATACCCCTTTTCGCCCTGCCAGCGCCAGGACCTTGGCGACGACGGAGCCCACAGCCCCCCGGGCGATGTCCTCCCGCGGCGTCCCCTGCCCCATGAGGCTCACGATCTCCGACTCGGCAAAGACCGTGCACATGGAGGAGATGGTGATGTCCTTTCCCCGCTCTGCCATAGCAAAGAACTCCGGCAACGTGACACCCAGCCGGTTAGCCATCACCTCAAGAAATTTCCCCGTCCCTGCGGAGCACTTGTCATTCATGATGAAGTCCATGACGCGGCCGTTTTTGAGGAGGATGACCTTGGTGTCCTGTCCGCCGATGTCGATCACCGTGAGGTCGTTCCCTCCAAGAAACGAGGCGCCCTTGCCGTGGCAGGTGATCTCCGTCAGAGTGTTATCGGCGTAGGGCACGGACACCCGCCCGTACCCCGTCGCCGTGATCTGGATATCCTCCCGCTCGTGCCCCAGGGACAGGAGCCAATTCAGCAGTTCCTCCGCCGTCTCCCGGCTGTTCCATCCGCTGGGCATGAGCTTCCGGGCCAGGATGGCGTCCTTCGCCTCGTTCATCAGGACGGCCTTCGCCGCCGTGGAGCCGATGTCGATCCCCGCGAAGAACATTCGGATTTAGAGCGTGAGGATCTTGTCGGCCCCCGTGACCATCTCCATGATCTCGAACATATTGGAGATGGTCCCCACGGCCACCTTATCGGTGATGCCGAAGTGGGTGGAGCAGGTGCCGCAGACGAGGACCTTCGTCCCGGCCTTCTCCAGGTCTTTGATGTGGTCGCAGGCGGAGGACTCGGCCAGGGTCAGCTTGACGCCCTCGTTCATGAAGGCGATCACGGCAGGACGCGTCGTGAGCTTGGAGAGCGTACCCAGGAAGCCCTTGATAAGGACCTCACCCAGCTCCTTGTCCTCCCTGCCCAGCGTCTTTCCCGTCACCAGCACGGCGAGCAGTTTCCCCGCCTGATTTAAACTCAGGGCTAACCGCCCTGAAACCTGTGCGCCGGAGCCCGCCACGGGGCCGTCGCCCGTCTTCTTCGCCGTGAGCTTCCGCTCGTCCCCGTTCCGCTGGAGCGAGACCTGGAAGCCCCGGCCCTCCAGCAGCCGCGTGACATTGGACACGGCGATGTCGTTGTCCACCGACACCTGGACCTCCGTCGCGCCCTTGTCCAACTCCGCCTTGGTCATGATGACCGGTTCCGGACACAGTTTGCCCATTGCATTGACGATTACCATGATATAACCTCCCAAAAGTATATTTACAGGAAATCTTGATTCTGTCTCTAAATCGGCCGCCGGCAAGGCGGCTTCCCCGAGACGCAGTGAAGGCGTACTTAACGGTACGCCGATCAAGGCGAGGGGAAACAACGAAGCCTACAGTCGATTTACGCTGTCATCATTTCAATGAAAGCCCCTAACCGCGTCTCTATTTGCCCCTGGTCCGCCTTAGAGAAGTCCGTGTCCAGCCGGAGATAGGGCAGCCCCAGTTCATCCTGCACGACCTTCATCGTGTTCCACGCCTCCACCGCGAAGGTGTGGCACCCGTGCAGCACCACCTCGATCACGCCGTCCACCTGATACTCCGGCACAAGGCGGCGCAGGTCGTCAAAACGCGCCGTGTTGGGCGTCATGACGGAGCAGTTGATCTTCAGGTAGCGTTCCGCCAGAGCACGGTACGGGTCACCCGTCTCATCCACCATGAACTTCTGCGTCCGGGGCCCGGAACAGTTGTCCGCACAGACGTAGTCCGCCCCCATCTCCTCCAGGCGGCGGATGGCCTTCTCCCGTACACCCGCCGTGGGGCAGCCGGTGATGAGCACGCGGGGCCGGCCTCCGGCGTCCTCCCGAACGCGGCCTTTGAACTCCCGCGTGATGTTCTCGATCTTCTCCACCAGGTCGTCGTCAGTGAAGTGGAAGTCCACGGACTCCGCCACGGTGCTGATCTCGTAGCCGGAGACCGGCGACGGCTTGGCCTTTGCCACCTCGTAGAGCCCCACAAGGGCCCGCCGGACGCGGTTGCGGTAGACAATGGCGTTGTGCAGTTTCTCCTCCGTGATCTCCACGTTGAAGAGCTTTTCCAGAAAACGCGCCGCCGCGTGCATCTCCTCCGTCCAGGC
>JAEEGY010000176.1 GCA_016280565.1 Fretibacterium sp. | reverse complement strand
TGGTGTTCATGCGGGCCTTCGCGGACTTCGGGACGCCGCTGCTCATCGGCGAGGGCTACCGGACCTTCCCGGTGGAGATCTACAATCAGTACCTCGGCGAGAACGGCACCAACCACAACTTCGCCGCCGCCATCTCCGTCATCGCGATCCTTGTGACGGCCGCGGTGTTCTTTGTCCAGAAGTGGGCCACCACGAAGTACAACTTCTCCATCAGCGCCCTGCACCCCGTCCAGAAGAAGAAGATGAAGGGCATCGGCGGCGTGCTGATGTACGTGTTCTGCTACGGGCTCACGGCCCTGGCGTTCCTGCCCCAGCTCTACATCGTTTACCTGTCGTTCTGCAACTGCGACGGCGCGGTGTTCAAGCCGGGCTACTCCCTGGGCAACTACCAGCAGGCGATGAAGAAGCTCCTGGTGCGCTCCATCAACAACACGCTCATCTTTGGCGTGGTGTCCCTGGCGCTCATCATCCTGTTTGCCATTTTGATCGCCTACCTGGTGGTGCGCCGCCCGCGGCCGCTGAACAACACGATCGACACGCTGTCCATGCTGCCCTACATCATGCCGGGCTCCATCATCGGCATCGCGCTGGTGATCGCCTTTGGCAGCCAGCCCCTTGCCCTGACGGGGACCATGACCATCATGATCCTGGCCCTGGTCATTCGCCGAATGCCCTACACCATACGCTCGGCGACAGCGACGTTACAGGCCATCCCGATAAGCACGGAGGAGGCGTCGATATCGCTGGGGGCGGGCAAGCTCAAGACGTTCCTCACCGTGACGACGCCCATGATGGCCAACGGCATTTTGTCCGGGGCGGTGCTGAGCTGGGTCGCTATCGTGACGGAGCTCTCCAGCGCCATCATCCTTTACAACAATCGGACGATCACGCTCACCATGTCGACCTACGCCGCCATCTCCCGGGGCAACGACGGTCTGGCCTGCGCCTTCGCCACGATTTTGACGGCGCTGACCACGGTCTCGCTCATCCTCTACCTTGCCATCAGCAAGTCCGAGGACGATATTAAGCTTTAAGCGCTTTATCAGGCGTTCCGCGTCTGAAGAAATCTTTGAGGGCTTCAGGGGGGGCTTCCTCCTGAGCAGACATTGGGGGTTTCAGGGGATCTTTTCCCCCTGATTTAAATCAATAAGGAGGTCTGTTGTATGAAGAATTTTGTGTTGCTTTTCGCCGCTGCGCTGCTTGCGCTGTCCTGCACGGCCGCAATGGCCGGGGTCTCCGGGCCGCTGGTGTTGTATTCCTCCATGACGGACAACGACATCAACAACCTGATCGAGGCCTTCAACGAGATCTACCCGGACGTTGAGGTGGAGGTCGTCAACGGCTCCGCGGGCGAGCTCCAGGCCCGTACCCGCGCCGAGGCCGGCAATCCTCAGGGCGACGTGCACTGGGGCGGGCTGTCCCCCTCGGACGGCAGCGCCAACGACGACATCTATGAGCTCTACACCACGCCCTATGAGGCGGACCTGCCGGACGACTACAAGTCCCACAACGGCCGCTACAACCAGGACCACCTGAGCACCGTCGTGTTCTGCGTCAACGTGGCGATGGAGAAGGAGCTGGGCTTCCCGATCAAGACCTACGAGGACCTGCTTCGCCCCGAGCTGAAGGGCAAGATCGTCCTGTCTGACCCGAACTCCTCCTCCGCGGCGTGGAACAACCTGTGCAACGTCTTCGCGGTGTACGGCTACGACAGCCCCGCGGCGTGGGACATCCTGCGCGGGATGCTGAAGAACGGACTGGTCATCTCCACGTCCTCCTCTGTGTGCTTCAAGGCCGTGGACAGCGGCGAGTATGCCGTGGGCCTGACCTATGAGGACGGCGCGGACACCCTGCTGAAGGCCGGTTCCGACCGCATCCGCCTCCAGTACCCGGAGAACGGCGCGTCGGCCACGTCCATGGGCTGCGCGATGATCAAGAACTGCCCGCACCCCGAGGCGGCCAAGGCCATGATCAACTTCCTGATGAGCCCCGACGGCCAGAAGGCTATCGCCACGCGTCTTGAGACCCTGCGCTTCACCAACCCCAAGGCGCAGTACACCATCAAGTACCTGCCGCCGGACGACACCATCAAGTGGGTGGCGCGCGACACGAAGTGGCTCACTGCGCACAAGGCCGAGATTCTTGAGAAGTGGAACGCCCTCTACACCGAGACGCGTTAGGCCTCTTGTGTTTGGGAAGGGTTTTGTGTATAATACCCATGTTTGCGAAGGGCGATTAGCTCAGTGGTAGTAGCGCTTCCTTCACACGGAAGAGGTCACAGGTTCGAACCCTGTATCGCCCACCATGTAAAATCAAGGGTTTAGGGGAAATCCCCTAAACCCTTTTTCCTTCCTTATAGAGGGCAGTATGATATAATAGCTTCAGTCCTTATTGAAATCAAAAGGAGTGGTGCTTCATGAAAAAGACGTTGTTCCTGGTCACCCTGGCGGCGGTTTGTACGTTATGTGCCCTGCCCGCGTTCGCGGACTATCCGGCGATGAACATCCGGCTGAGCCACAACCAGCCCATTGACAGCCCGGAAGATGTGGGCGCGCAGAAGTTCAAGGAGCTGGTGGAGGAGAAGTCCGGCGGCAAGATCACCGTCGAGGTCTTCCCGCAGATGCAGCTCGGCTCCATGCGCGAGCAGACCGAGATGGTCCAGATGGGCACCATCGAGATGTCCATCCAGCCGACGGCCGTGCTGATGCCCTTCGTGGAGGAGTTCCAGATCATCGACTTCCCCTTCCTGTGGCCCACGCGGGAGGCGCTGTACAACGTCATGGACGGCGAGGTGGGGCAGAAGTTCTACGCCTATGGCGAGAAGCGCGGCTTCAAGACCCTGGGCCTGTGGTCCGCCGGTTTCAAGCAGTTCACCACGAAGGGAAAGCAGATTCACAGCCCGGAGGACTTCAAGGGCATGAAGATGCGCGTGATGCCCAGCCCGCTGCTGGTGGAGCAGTATCAGGCCTGGGGCGCCAACCCCGTCCCCATCGAGTACGCGGAGCTCTACAACGCGCTTCAGCAGAACATCGTGGACGGCGAGGAGAACCCGCTTCAGAGCATCGCCATGAACCGCTTCTATGAGGTGCAGGACTACCTGACGCTCTCCAGCCACGGTTTCTTCGGCTACCTGTTCTTCACCGGCCTTGACTGGTTCAACCGCCAGAC
>JAEEGY010000175.1 GCA_016280565.1 Fretibacterium sp. | reverse complement strand
CTGGGATTTACGGACGTTTACCGGGATTCCTTTGGACGGGGCCTCGTTGTCACCTGTTCCGCTCCGGTCTATGATGAGAACAATGAGTTTGCGGGCGTCGTTGCCATGGACATCCTGGTTTCCACCCTTTATGAATCTATTGTGGAGATGGACCTGGGGGAGGGGGCCTACGCCTTCATGGTGGACAAGGAGGGGAACCTCCTGGAACCCACGGAAAACGGGGGAACAAGTGTCCATAACCTGTATTACGACTACGCTAAGGATATCGGCTATAAGGTGGCCGGCCGGATCCTCCGGGGCAAGACGGGGGTCTCCCTGGCGCCGAACGGGGTCTATTATGGTTACACCACGATCCCCACCACGGGGTGGAAGCTCTGCATCCGTGTCCCGGAGTCGCTGGTCCTGGCCCCTATGCTGAACGTAAAACGCGGCGTCGTCATGACGGCCGTCCTGTTCTTCGCGGCGTTCCTCGTGATCATCTGGCTGGTTGCCATGGAAAGCAAAAAGTTCTCCAACCGGCTGGCGTACCCCATCATCGCGCTGCAGAAGGATGTGGAGAAGATCAGTGACGGGGACCTGAGCTACCGTGCCAAGGTCTATGACAACGACGAGGTGGGCGACCTGGCGGAGGAGTTCAACAAAATGGCGTATTCCCTGAAGAATTACATGCAGGACTTCGCCGCCATCGCCGCAGAGAGAGAACGTATAAGGACGGAGCTGAACGTCGCCGCGCAGATCCAGGCGGACCTCCTGCCCTGCACCTTCCCGCCGTTCCCGGACCGCCGGGAGTTTGACATCTACGCCACCATGACCCCGGCCAAGGAGGTGGGCGGGGACTTCTACGACTTCTTCTTTATCGACAGCGACCACCTGGCGCTGGTGATTGCCGACGTGTCGGGCAAGGGGATGCCGGCGGCGCTCTTCATGGTCATCACCCGAACGCTCATCAAGAACCGCGCCCAGATGGGGGGAAAACCCTCGGAGATATTGGAGGCCGTCAACAATCAGCTCTGCGAGGAGAACGGGACGGAGCTCTTCGTGACGGTCTGGCTGGGTATCCTCGAGATATCGACGGGAAAGGTGGTCGCCTGCAACGCGGGGCACGAGTACCCGGCCGTCCGGCGCATGGAGACGGGCTCTTATGAGCAGATCAAACGAGCGGTCAACAACCCCGCTGTCGCAACGATGGAGGGGATGAAATTTTACGAGAGCGACTTTTTCATGAAACCAGGGGATAGTCTTTTCCTCTACACGGACGGCGTGGTGGAGGCGACGAACGCGGAATATAAGGTCTATGGCCGTGACCGCATGGCCGAGGCGCTGAACCGCCACGGCCTGGAGCCAGTGGAGAGGCTTTTGGTGTCCCTGAAGCGCGAGGTGGATGCCTTCGCCGGGGGCGCGCCGCAGTTCGACGATATCACTATGCTGGCGTTACAATATTATGGTAAAAGAGGAATGGCAGACGGGCGGCTGTCCGCGGGAAACAGGTTTCAGGGCGGTAAGCCCTGAGCTTAAAGGGGAGTAGAGGATGAAAAACTATGCGATGAGCACCTCCGTGGGAGACAGGGAGCTTTGCTTCATCATCGAGGGCAGGATCGACAGCTCCAGCATCAGGGAGTTTGGGGACACCGTTGTGGCGGAGCGAAGAAAGTATCCCCACGGCAGGATCGTCTTTGACTGCAGCGAGCTGGAGTACATCTCAAGCGCCGGTCTCCGTATCCTGCTGAGCCTGAAGAAAAAGGAACGAGCCCCCATCCGCCTCATCAACGTCTCGCCGGATGTCCATGAGACACTGGATGTGACGGGTTTCTCCCGGCTCCTTGAGGTCTTCAAAACTCCGCGGGGCCTTTCCGCAGCGGATGTGCAGAAGAGGGGCTAGAGCGGCACTATCCCGGTCTACCGCATGGGGGAGGACACGCTGCTGAAGGTCTACCCTGATGGGACGAGCCTCGACGCCATTGAGCAGGAACGGCAATACGCCCAGGCTGCGTTTCTGAGTGGGGTCCCAACACTGATTGCCTACGATGTCGTCACCTACAAGGGCAGGCTCGGAATGCTCTACGAGCTGGTCAAGGCCACGACGGTGGCCTCCCTGATCGAGGCCACGCCATGGAAGATGGACCAGTACGCGGCAGAGATGGGCAAGCTCCTGAAGACCATCCATAAGGCCACGCCGGAGCCCGGCATCCTGCCCAGGACCTCGGCCATCTACGAGGGGTGGGCGCGGCGGATGAGCCCCTGGCTCTACTCCCAGGAGATCGAGAAGCTATGCCGGCTGATCCATATCATTCCGGAGGCGGATACCGTGGTGTATGGAAACTTCCATCCCCGCAACGTCTTTATCCAGCACGGAGAGCCGCTGCTCATCAACATGGCGTGCATCAGCTGCGGGAACCCCATCTTTGATCTGGGGGCCATCTACATGAACCACATGGCTGAGGTGGAACAGTTGTCCCAGCACCCCAGCCTCAAGACGATCCAGGCGAAGAAATTTTGGGATGTCATGATCCGGGCCTACCTCGGGACGACGGACACCAATGCGGTAAAGAAGCAGGAGGATGTGATCCAGGCGGCGGCACTGTTGCGCTCCGCCCTCTCTCCCGCGGCCGCGTCCATGACCGGCGGGGAGGCGGAGCCCTTCATCGCCCGGGCCCGGCGGGACCTTCTCCCCGCGGCGGATTATCTGGCCGTCCTGTTGAGCAGCGCAAGGTTTTAAGTCCCAAAGAGGCGCGGTCGTGTTTAACAGGAAAAAGAGGCGTCCCATACGCAAAAAAGTCCAGCAGATGATGTTGTTCATCGCGCTGGCCTCTCTGGTGCTGACCAGCGCCGGGGCGCTTCTCAGCATGGCACTCATCCAGCGGGACAGCGAGTCCGCCCTGACCCTGCAGATGGAACAGACCCTCCAGGGCATGGTGATCGGCCGGGCTCATGGGGTGGACTCGGAGCTGGGAAAGTTTGCCGCCTGTGCCCGCACGCTGGCTAACTTCCTTCACGATCTCTATGTGGCCCCCGGCGCCGTCGGGGGCCGGGAGGTCCTGCCTCCCCGCATGGAGAACGCGAACATCTGCGCCATGCAGCGCAGTCTCGCAAACCGGGACATCTCCGTGGAGAGCGTGCGGGAGGAGATGCTTCTTCTGAGCGGCACGGAGGAGATGTGGGCCCCCATCATGGTGGAGAACCAGGGCGTCATCACCACGATCTACCTCGGCACGGAGAACGGGCTGATGCTCGCTTACGACGCCCAGTCCCAGCTGGCCATCCCGGAGGCCGGGGACAGCGAGACGTATTACAATTTCCGCAACTCGATATGGTATCGCCGGGTGAAGGCCACAAAGTCCGTCTGCTTTACGGAGATATACCAGGACGTCTATGGCCGGGGCCTGACCATCACCTGCGCGGCGCCGTTTTATGATGCCGGGGATAACTTTGCCGGCGTCGTTGCCATGGATATCCTGATCTCTGATCTGTACCACGCGATCCTGGGGCTGGACATGGGCCACGGAGCCCACGCCTTCCTTGTGGACCGGAGGGGGTACATCATCGGCCCCTTGGGCAACAGCGATCCAAAGAACAACCGCGATCTGTATTACTATTACTACAAGCAAAACAACGGCGGCGATCCCGGGGGCATCGTTGCCCGGATACTCAACGGCAAAACGGGGGTCTCCCTGTCGTCGGCGGGGTTCTATTACGCCTACACCCCGATCGCCAGTACAAACTGGAAATACTGCATCTGCGTTCCGGAGAAGGATATCCTTGCGCCAGTGCGTTCCATGAAGCGCAACATCGTTATGATGATGTTCCTTTTCCTCGCGGCAGGGATATGGATCATCGCGCTGATCGCCAAGGGGAGCAGCACGCTCTCCGAACGTCTCACCGGCCCCATTGCCGCGCTGCGGAGGGACGTGGAGAAGATCAGCGAGGGCAACCTGGATTACCGCGCCACGGTTTACGACGACGACGAGATCGGGGACCTGGCGGAGGGCTTCAACAACATGGCGGCCTCCCTGAAGAATTATGTGCAAAACCTCTCTGCCGCCACCGCCGAAACGGAGCGCATCAGCGCCGAGATGGATATTGCGACGCATATCCAGCTGGACCTGCTGCCGCGCACCTTCCCGCCGTTCCCGGACCGCTGTGAGTTTGACATCTACGCCACCATGACCCCTGCCAAGGAGGTGGGCGGCGACTTCTATGACTTCTTCCTGATCGATGAAGACCATCTGGCGCTGGTGATAGCCGACGTTGCGGGCAAGGGGGTCCCGGCGGCGCTCTTTATGGCTATTGCCAAGACGCTCATCAAGAACCGCGCCCAGATGGGGGGGACGCCCCCGGAGATATTGACCGATATCAACAACCAGCTCTGCGAGGAGAGCAGTTCCGAGGTCTTCGTGACGGTGTGGCTGGGCATCCTGGAGCTTTCCACAGGAAAGGTCATCGCCACCAACGCCGGCCACGAATACCCGGTCCTTAAGCGCGCCGGTGGAACTTACCGGCTGATGAAGCTGGGGACCCACCCCGCGGTTGCGACACTGAAGGGGCTGCATTTCCGTGAGGACAAGTTTACGCTGCGCCCGGGGGACAGCCTTTTCCTCTACACGGACGGCGTGACGGACGCGACCTGTCCCATGCCGGAGGATGCGCCGCCCCAGGACCCGGACGAGGAGCCGGACGACCTCTTTGGCATCAGGCGTATGCTCGACGCGCTGAATCGCCACAGTGCGGAGCCGGTGGAGGAGCTCCTCGTTTCCATGAAAAGCGAGATCGACGCCTTTGCCGGGAACGCGCCGCAATTCGACGATATCACCATGCTGGCGTTACAATACTATGGTGAGGGGGGGAAGCCCTTGGAGGAGGAACAACTGGAAAAAATGGAACAGGGGCCCGCGGGAAGAAGCGGGGAATTGACCGTCGAGGCAAGGATAGAAATGCTCGAGGAGGTCCACGACTTTGTGGACAGATATCTGGACGCCTGGGACTGTCCCCCGAGAGCTCAGATGCAGATCGACGTGGCGGTTGAGGAGATATTTGTCAATATAGCGAGCTATGCCTACACGCCCAAGGGGGGGCTGGCAGTGATCGGTGTAGAAATACTGGACGGGGCTCCAGAGTGCGGGCAGGGAAAGACGATCGTGCTCACCTTTACTGACGGCGGCGTCCCCTACAACCCTCTCATCAAACCCGACCCCGACGTGACCCTTTCCGCCGTGGAACGGCCCATCGGCGGTCTGGGGATCTACATGGTCAAAAAGAGCATGGACGATCTCTCTTACGAATATAAAGATGGGAAAAATATATTGAGAATGCAGAAGCGCCTTGAGGAGAAGGGGGAGTAAAAGGAGATGGGGAGAAAATATAATCTGAAAGCCGCCGTGAACGACGAACAGCTTGTGTTTACCGTTGCGGGCCGGGTCGACTCCGTGACCGTCAAAGAATTTGAGACCACGGTCACCAAGGAGCGCGAAGCCCATCCCGAGGGGGGGATCGTCTTTGAGTGCAGCGAGCTGGAGTATATCTCCAGCGCAGGGCTCCGTATACTCCTGAGTCTGAGGAAAAAGGAAAAGGAGCCGATCAGGATCATCAACGTCTCGCCGAGAGTCAACGAGATCCTGGAGGTAACGGGCTTCTCCCAGCTCTTTGAGGTCTCCCGGGGCATGAAGGACATCTCCGGGAGGGAAGCGCGAAAGCTGGGAGGCAGCAGTTCTCTCACCATCTATCGCATGGATGACGACACGCTCCTGAAGGTCTACTCCCACGAAAAAAGCCTTGAGGCCATCGAGCAGGAACGAAGGTACGCTCAGATCGCGTTTATGAACGGGATCCCCACCATCATCGCCTACGATGTGGTGATGTACAAGGGGCACTACGGGATGCTCTATGAACTTGTCCAGGTGGATACCATCTCCTCGATCATAAACTCCAGCTTTGAGGAGCGGGATAAGTTCGCTGCGGACATGGGGAAACTTTTGAAGATCGTCCATTCCGCCGAGCCGGATCCTGGCTTGTTGCCGGAGACCCAGACCCTCTTTGAAGGGTGGGCTCAAAAAATGGGGGCCTGGCTGAAGCCGGAGGAAGTGGCAGCGCTGACCCGGCTGATCCAGGCGATCCCCCCGGCGGATACGGTCGTGTACGGCAGCTTCTATGGCCGGAACATCTTTGTCCAGGGCACGGAGCTGCTGTTGATCAACATGGCGGGGCTCAGCTGCGGAAACCCCATCTTCGACCTGGGAACGACTTATATGCACTACGTCAACCAACCCGGGGACGCCGTGAAGAGCGCGACGGGCCTTGACCCTGAAGGGGCAAAGAAGTTCTGGGACATCATGATACGCACATATTTCGAGACGGAGGACGAGAACGTCATCCAGAGGCACGAGGAGGTCATCCGCGCGGCAGCCCTGCTGCGGGCCGCGCTGGCCCCTGCGATATCCTCTTCCCTGGCGGAGGGGGAAGCCGAGCGGTATATCGAAATAGCCAGGAGTCAAGTTTTCCCCCAGGTGGACCAGCTGGCAGCCCTGCTGAGCACAGCGCAGTTCTAGATTTAACGTGGGGGCACAAAAAAGGGGAGCAGAAGCGGCCGCCTCTGCTCCCCTTGACAGTCCGAAAAACTGAGGGCCTACTTGAGTTTCACCCCGCCCTTGGCGAAGACGGCGAGGACCTCCTCAAGGGGCTTGTAGCCGATCTTCTGGGCAAACTCCCTCCCCTTCGCGTCGCTGAAGATCAAAGTGGGGACGTAGCGCACTTTGTATTTCCGGGCGACCTCCGGGTGATCCTCCAGGTAGATATGCTCCGTGGCGACCTTGCCCTTATACCGGGTCTTAAGTTCCTCCAGGACGGGTTCCATCATGTCGCAGGCAGGGCAGGTGGTGGTGGACAGCATCTTGAGCGTGGGCAATTTTGCCTGCGCTTTTGCTTTCGCCGCCGCCCCCGCGGGAAGGCAGCCCGCCAGCAGCACCATCAGGCCAAGGGCGACAGCCCAAACCTTAACTTTCATCACAAACAGCTCCTTTCGTTTGATCTAAGTTCAGGGAGAGAAAATTTCTCCCGATACGCCCCATCCGGTTTGTATGATGGTTATTATAATACATCCCGCCGCCCTGGGGGCCGGCGGGATGTCAGGGATCTCAGACGCCCGGCGCCAGGCCGGCGCGCCTCAATGCTTTTTTGTCGCTATCAGCCCCAGGAGGGCAAGGAGCGCCATTCCGCCAAAGCCGGCGTCACACCCGCCGCCGCTATCCTTGTTGCTGGTGGGGCTGTCGGGGTTGTCATCGCCGTCACCGGACGGCTTCTCCGTCAGGATGACCGGCTCGTATTCCCTCTCGGCGTTCAGGTACGCGGCCACGCTCACGCTGCGGCTCTCCGGCACAACATCCGTTTTCCGGCCCGTGGCCTCGTCGATGAACACCGTCCCGCCGGGTTCGGGGCCCGCCGCCACGCTCACGCTCGCGCCGTCGGTTTTCGGCTTCTCACCGGAGAACCAGACGAGGAAGTCCCCCGTTTTCATGTTGTCCGGAATGGGCAGGTGGAACGTGTGGATGCCGGTTTTCTTTGGGCGCATGGGGTGCAGCACCAGGACAAAGGTCACCCTCCGGCCCGCGTCCCCGCCGCGGGACTCCACTGCCCTGTTGCCGACCTCCGTCTTCTGCTCCTCCGTGCGGGTGTCCGTCTGATCCACCGAGGCCATGGGGACAAGCTCAATTTCGTCCATGTCCGCGCCCAGGGCCTCAGCCACGGTTTTCTGCGTAACGGGGCTGTCTTTGACCTCTTCCTTAGCGGCCGCGGCCGGGACCTGCCCTGCGTCGGGCTCCGTCACGTCGGGCAGCGGGTCCACATCCGGCGCAATGTCCTCGCTGACGGCCTCGCCCGTGTCGTCGGGCTTGACCGGGTCAGGGGTCACCGTGCCGCCGCCGCTGCCGCTGCCCCCGCCGGTCTCACCGGACGTGCCGCCGCTGCCGCTGTCCCCGCCGGTCCCACCGGACGTGCCGCCGCTGCCG
>JAEEGY010000174.1 GCA_016280565.1 Fretibacterium sp. | reverse complement strand
GTCGCAGGTGCGGATAATGACCTGCCTGGGGGCCAGGGCCTCCAGGACGCGTTTATAGGCCTCGAACTGCTCCTCCTCGGTGGGGTCCGCCTGGCTGTTGAGATAGACGAACTCCGAGCGGAACAGCCCCACGCCCTCCGCGTCGTTCGCCTGCACCGCGCCCACGTCATCCGGGCCGCCGATGTTGGCGAAGACCTTAACAGTGCGGCCGTCGATCGTGGTGCTCGGCGCCCCCTTGAGCTGCTGGAGCCGGGCCTCCTTCCCCAGGGCCCTGCTGCGCCGCGCCGTGAGGGAGTCAACAAGGTCCTTCTCCGGCTCAATGTAGAGGCAGGCGTTGTCCCCGTCCAGGATGGCGAACTTCCCGTCCCAGTCGTCTGCGATATCCTTGCACTGGATGAGGGCCGGCAGGTTCAGGCTCCGGGCCAGGATGGCCGTGTGGCTGCTGGAGCTGCCCTCCCGCGTGACGAGGCCCAACAGAAGCGATTTATCCATCTTCACTGTCTCTGAGGGGGTCAGGTCCTCCGCAACGAGGATGAAGGGCTCCGTCCCCTGCATACCGTCAGCGTGGTTGCCCAACAGCACGTCCAGCATCGCATTCTTCAGGTCGACGACGTCGGCACTGCGGGCCTGGAAGTACGGATCATCCATGTCGCGGAACATCTGCGCCGCGTTGTCAAAGCCCTCCTGCACCGCGTACTCAGCCCTGTGCCGCTGCGTCAGCATGATCTCCCTGCAGGCGTCGAGCAAATCCTCGTCGTCCAGCATCAGCTCATGGGCCTCAAAGATAGCCGCGCTGTCCTCGCCCGCACTCTGGAGCGCCCTCTCGTAGAGCGCATGCTGCTGATCCCGCACCCGGCCCCGCGCCTGATCAAACCGGGCAAGCTCCGCCGCCGCGTCCTCCACTAACGAACCGTCAATGTCATAGCTGGGAGCGTGGTGGATGCGTATCTTGCCTATCGCGATCCCGTCTGCGACCTTTATCCCGGCAGCAACCTTCATGACAGGACAGTCCTTTTACATATTTTCCTTCAGGAATTTCTCTATGGCGGCCGCGCACGTCTCCTCGTCGTCGCCCTCGACCTGCACGGTGACGGTGTCGCCCTGCTTGACCCCCATGCCCATGAGTTTCATCAGGGATGTGGCCTTAGCGCTCTTGTCGTCCTTAATGAAGGTGATCGTGCTGGCGAACTGCTTGGCCTCCTTGACAAGAAGCCCTGCCGGGCGCGCGTGGATCCCTACCGGGTTCGTGACAGTATAAGTAAATTCCTTCATAACTGTATCCCCCTTTATATTTTTAGAGACGGCGGGAGTTAAATCCCGCGGCCCTTCATCACAACAAAATCCGCACTGCATACACTTCTTCAGTCGTAATGACTCCACATTCTTTTCACACGAACAAGGCCATCATAAGTTGTTCCACTAACATCTGCCTGGTTCTCGCCGTTCTCCCGAACGTCATAAACTAACCTATGCTGAATATTGATACGCCGGGAGAAATTACCCCGCAGATCCCCTACCAGTTTTTCATAGGGAGGAGGTGACTGAAACGGGTCCTCTACAAGAATATTCAGCAGCTCTTTCGCTTTTCGCTCAAGTCCTGCAGCTTTTAACCGTTTCTTATCTTTATCAGCCTGGCTGCTGAACTCAACCAGATACATTTACCACTCCTCATCGGGAATGTATTTGGAGCACACTGACGAAGGCTCCTCTCCGGCTTTGATAATGCTGTCTACCATGCCGGGAATGGAACTCAGGTATAAAGTCTCCTGTATGGAGTTCCACTCGTCCTCTGAGAGTAACACCGCATTTTTACCCTGGCTGCCCAGGATCGTCACCGGGGTATTTCCCCTGTTCACCTCAGACATGAGCCGGTAAAAATTTTTCTGTGCCACTGTTGCGCTCATCACCGTCATCGTTTTCCCTCTTTTTCAAGAGGCGGCGGGGGTTAAACCCCGTCACCCAACTTCACATCCTCATAATCGTCGCTGTTGGTCAGTAGGACGGCCACCGTCTCTGGATGCCCGGCCGCCCTGATCTTGTTGCGGTCAAAGGTCATGAGCTTCTGGCCTTTTTCCACTCGGTCGCCCTCCCTGACGAGGGGGGCAAAGCCGTTGCCCTTCATTTCCACAGTATCCATGCCCACATGGATAAGCAGCTCCATACGGCCGGGGCCCACAAGGCCGATGGCGTGGCTGCCGTTGGCCACGGTGGAGACTTCGCCGTCAAACGGCGCGTAGATCACATTGTCCTCCGGCTCGATGCCCACCCCCCGGCCCAGGGTCCCGCTGGCAAACACGGGGTCGGCTATCTTTTCTCAGGGATTTACTCGTCCTATGATAGGCTGGCCGATCTCACCAGCGGAGCAGCGGATAACGGTTTTCGTCACGATCTCCGCGGCGCGTTCACGATCACTCGGTGCCATGAAGATCCCCCTTTCTACATAAGTTGCAGTTTTTCAAAGGCCCAGAAAAGGCCGTTCTCATCGACGGGGGGGCACACCAAGTCTGCGATCTCCTTCAGCGCCTTTGCCCCGTTGCCCATGCACACGCTGGTCCCAACGGTCTGTATCATCTCTAAGTCGTTCATGCTGTCGCCGAAACCGACGGTGTCATCTCGCGAAACGCCCAGCCTTTCGCATATCAGCTCAACGCCCCGGCCCTTGTCGAACTTTCGGTTGATGATCTCAACGCTGACGGAGCCGCCACAGGCCTTCTTCTCCTGAGCCACGAACTGGAAATCCTGCTCCATCAGCGCACGGGTCTCTTCAAGCTGGGACATCTCCAGGCACATCGCCACGACCTTATAGATGGGCCTTCCATCATATTCGGAGAGGGGGCGAAGGCCCAGGTTCGTGACCAGCATTTTCTGTCCTGGAATTC
>JAEEGY010000173.1 GCA_016280565.1 Fretibacterium sp. | reverse complement strand
TGGCCCGGGCAATCGATGTGCGCGTAGTGCCGCTTGTCCGTCTGATACTCCACGTGCGCGATGTTGATGGTGATGCCGCGCTCACGCTCCTCAGGCGCCTTATCGATCATGTCGTAGGCCGTGAACTCCGCATAGTTGTTCGTGGCAAGGCACTTCGTGATCGCCGCCGTCAGCGTCGTCTTGCCGTGGTCGATGTGACCGATCGTACCGATGTTCAGGTGCGTCTTGGTCCGCTCAAACTTTTCCTTTGCCATCTCCAAATTCCTCCCGAATTATTTATTTGGAAAAAACTGCCTTTTACTCACTTCTGCCCCTGCCCTGGAGCACCTTCTCGCTCACCTCGGCAGGGGTCTGCTCATAATGATCGAACTGCATCGAGTAGTTCGCGCGGCCCGACGTTCTGCTGCGCAGGTCCGTAGCATAGCCAAACATGCTGACGAGGGGCACGTAAGCTCTAATTATACGCGCGTTTGCCCGCATGTCCATACCCTCGATGCGTCCCCGGCGTGAGGACAGATCTCCAATCACGTCGCCGACGTAATCCTCGGGCGTAACGACCTCCACCGACATGATGGGCTCCATCAGGACCGGGCCCGCCTTCTTCATGGCCTCCTTGAAGCCCATGGACGCCGCGATCTTGAACGCCATCTCGGAGCTGTCGACCTCGTGGTAGCTGCCGTCCACCAGCGCCACCTTGATGCCGATCACAGGATAGCCGCCAAGGATACCACTCTGAATGGCCTCCTCCAGGCCCTTCTGGACCGCCGCGACGTACTCCTTGGGGACGACGCCGCCCACGATCTTGTCCTCGAACTCGAAGCCCTTGCCGTCCGGCAGCGGCTCCATCTCGAACACGACGTGACCGTACTGGCCCCGGCCGCCGCTCTGACGGATATACTTGCCCTCCGCCCTGGACGGCTTCTGGATCGCCTCGCGGTAGGCCACCTGGGGGTTGCCGACCTTGACGTCCACGCCGAACTCCCTCTTCAGGCGGTCGACGATGATCTCAAGGTGAAGCTCGCCCATGCCGGAGATGACCGTCTGGCCGCTCTCCTCGTCCGTGCGGACCTTAAAGGTCGGGTCCTCGTCGGACAACGCGATGAGCCCCTTGCTCAACTTGATCTTGTCCGCCTGGGTCGCGGGCTCCACCGCCAGTGAGATGACGGGCTCCGGGAACTCCAGGCTCTCAAGGACGATGGGCTTGCCCTCGTCGCAGAGCGTATCGCCCGTCCTGGTGCCCTTCAGGCTGGGGACGGCCACGATCATACCCGCTTCCATGGAGTCGATGTCCTCGCGCTTGTTGGAGTGCATTCGCATGATGCGGCCAATGCGCTCCCTCTGGCCCGACGTGGGGTTGTAGACCGCGCTCCCCTTCTCCAGTTTCCCGGAGTAGACCCGCAGGAAGAACAACTTGCCCAGGAACGGGTCCACCGCCACCTTGAAGGCCAGGGCCGTGAAAGGCTCGTCGGGGCTGCTGTGACGCTCCAGCACCGCGTCCGGGTCATTGGGCGAGACGCCCTTGACGGGCGGCAGGTCAATGGGGCTGGGAAGATACTCCACCACCGCGTCCAGAAGCGGCTCGACACACTTGTTTTTGAAGGCGGAACCGCAGAGCACGGGCACCACCTTAAGCCCGATGGTCGCCTCACGGAGGGCCTTGCGGATCAGTTCGGAGCTGACCTCCTGCTCGTTGAGGAAGAGCGTCATGATGTCGTCGTTGAAGTCCGACAGGGCCTCGACAATAGCTTCCCGCCCGGCCTTGGCGTCCATGGCCATCTCCGCCGGGATCGTGCCCTCCCTGGGAGCCTGCCCCAGCACGCCACTGAAGTACACCGCCTTCTGATCAATGAGGTCCACCACGCCGGCGAAGTCGTCCTCCGCCCCGATGGGCATCTGAAGGGGGACAGCACAGGCGCCCAGGCGCTCGCGCATCTGAGCGACCACCGAGTTGAAATCCGCGCCAATACGGTCCATCTTGTTCACAAAGGCGATACGCGGAACGTGATACTTGTCCGCCTGGCGCCAGACCGTCTCCGACTGGGGCTCCACACCGCCAACGGCGCAGAACACCGCCACCGCTCCATCCAGGACGCGCATGGAGCGTTCCACCTCGACGGTGAAATCCACGTGGCCGGGCGTATCAATCAGGTTGATGGTGTGCCCCTTCCACATACACGTCGTGGCCGCGGAGGTGATGGTGATGCCACGCTCCCGCTCCTGCTCCATCCAGTCCATGGTGGCCGTGCCCTCATGGACCTCGCCCACCTTGTAGTTGCTCCCCGTGTAATAGAGGATCCGCTCGCTCGTCGTCGTCTTGCCGGCGTCGATGTGGGCAGCTATTCCTATGTTTCTGAGTTTCGCGATATCCAAAAAACGCACCTCTTAATTCAATCGCTCGCGCCGCGTGGCTGAATCACTCGCGCCGCGTGGCTGAGTTCTAATCACTCAAACCGCGTGGCTGACTACCAACGGTAATGGGCAAAGGCGCGGTTGGCCTCGGCCATCCTGTGTGTGTCGTCGCGCTTCTTGATGGAGCTGCCCTCGTTCTTGTAGGCATCCATCAGCTCGTGCATCAGGCGCTCTGCCATCGGCATCCCCTTCTTGGCCCGGGCGTAGGAGACGATCCAGCGGATAGAAAGCTGCACGCCTCTCTCCGGCGTCACCTCAACGGGCACCTGGTAGGTGGCTCCGCCCACGCGGCGTGGACGCACCTCGATCTGAGGCGTCACGTTGCTCATGGCCTTCTCAAAGACCTCAAAGGGCTCGCACCCCAGCTTCTCCGCGGCGCTGTCCAGCGCGCCGTAGAAGATCCTCTCCGCCACGCTCCGCTTGCCGCCCATCATCAGGCTGCTGATAAACCGGGCCGCGGCCTTGTTCCCAAAGCGGATATCCGGCTCCGCCTCGCGCTTCTTGATATGACCCTTACGCGGCATAACCTAACCCCTCCTAATTGGCCTTCGGCCGGCGCGCACCGTACTTGGAACGGCTGCGCTTCCTGTTCTCCACACCGCCGCAATCCAGCGTTCCGCGGATGATGTGGTAGCGGACGCCGGGAAGGTCCTTCACACGGCCGCCGCGCACAAGCACCACGGAGTGCTCCTGAAGGTTGTGGCCAATGCCGGGAATGTAGGACGTTACCTCAATGCCGTTGGTCAGGCGCACACGCGCGACCTTACGCAGAGCGGAGTTCGGCTTCTTGGGCGTGATGGTGTACACACGGGTGCACACCCCGCGGCGGGCAGGGTTTGCCTGCAGGGCCGGCGAATTGCTCTTGCTCTTCTTCTCCTCCCGTCCAAAGCGGACGAGCTGGTTAATGGTTGGCACAGAATCTCCTCCTCAAAAATATGTTTCATATATCTGGTCAGCGTTAGCTCCCCGTACCCTCAGGGCCGCAGGCAGAGCACACAAGCCCCGCCGCCATCGCCGATCTGTCTATCGCACAGGCCCGCCCCAACACCACGCGGGAATCGGTCCTTTCGATCTCCACCCCAGCGGCCTCCGCCCTCCTGAGGATGGGGGTCAGCCGTGCCGGGTCGGAGTCCATCGCCACAAAGAGCTTCCTCAGCGTTCCCCGTTCAAGGGCTTTGAGGACTTCCTTCTCCCCAATCACCCTCTCCGGGACGGCCAACTCATTCAAAGGCATGACGATACCTCCCGTGCACGAGACACGGCAGGTATCATAGCAAAACAAAGTCTACTATGTCAAGAACTCTATTTGTAAAATAACAATCCTCAGATATGGGGTTTTAGTGTAAAATAAAAACACCGTGCTTCAAACGGAATATCAGGAACAAGGAGTGAGCAGTATGAGTGAGAGTAGCGGCAAGAAGGGGATATCTCTGCTTTGGAAGATAGCCATCGGCTTCGTCGCGGGCATTGTGTTCGGTTTCCTGGTTGGGCCGTCGGTGGCGAATTCCCCGGCGCTGAGCGAGTACATCATGCCCTTCCTGGACTTCCTCGGCAAGGTCTTCCTGACCCTGCTGAAGATGCTCATCGTCCCGCTGGTGTTCGCCTCGCTGGTGGCGGGGGCGGCCTCTATCGGTGACCTGAGGAAGCTGGGAAGGATCGGCGTCAAGACGCTGGCACTCTACCTGGTGACGACGGCCATCGCCATCGTCATCGGTCTGGCGCTGGGCAACCTCGTCAACGCCGGCGCGGGGATGAACATCGAGGGGCTCAAAGCCGAGGCCAAGGCAGCGAAACCCATGCTGGACGTCCTGCTGGACATCTTCCCCTCCAACCCGATGGAGTCCATGGTGAAGGCGAACATGCTCCAGATCATCGTCTTTGCCCTGTTCTTCGGCGTGGCCTGCGTCATGGCGGGCGAGCGGGGCCGGAAGGTGGCGGACTTCTTTGAGAACGTGGCCGAGGTCATGTACTCCGTCACCCGCATCGTGATGCAGCTGGCCCCTTACGGCGTCTTTGCCCTCATCGCCATCACGGCGGCGAAGTATGGCATCTCCATCCTGGCTCCCTTCGCAAAGGTCATCGGCGCGGTCTACCTGGGCTGCATCATCCACGCAATAGTGGTCTACTCCGGCATGATCTCCCTGTTCTGCAAACGTTCCCCCATGTGGTACTTCAAGGGCATCCAGAACGCGGCCATCACGGCCTTCGTCACCCGGTCCAGCGCCGGGAGCCTGCCCGTCACCATGGAGTGCGTCCGTGATAACCTGGGCGTGTCCGAGGGCGTCAGCTCCTTTGTCCTGCCCCTGGGCGCCACCATCAACATGGACGGCACGGCCCTGTATCAGGGCGTCTGCGCCCTGTTCGTGGCCCAGGCGTTCAATGTTCCGCTGACGCTTGAGATGCAGATCGGCATCGTGGCGACGGCCACCCTGGCCTCCATCGGCACGGCCGGCGTCCCCGGCGCGGGGCTCATCATGCTGACGATGGTGCTGACCAGCGTGGGCCTGCCCATCGAGGGTATCGCGCTGGTAGCCGGCATCGACGCCATTCTGGACGCGGCCCGGACCTCCCTGAACGTCACGGGCGACACGGCCGTCTGCGCCGTCGTTGCCGCCACGGAGGGCGAGACGCTGAACTCCTGACAGGCGGCTCACAACGAATATCTGCAATAAAAGCGGGGACTGTTCCCCGCTTTTTTTTTATTGAAATCAGGCGGCTCTCCCCACAGTGCTTGAGCTATAATTACCTTAAGATATAAGGGGAACTTCCCCGTCATGGGAGGGCAAATCTATGCGCGTTATCGACACCCGAATGGTGCTGGGATTATCTATCTGGATATTGGGCTTTGCGCTGATGACCGCCGGCTGGCTTGTGGGAGAGCTCTTTGAGAGTTGGGGAACCATCCCCTCCAAGATACTCTACAAGCTGGGAGCTTTTATCGTCGCGACGCCGGTCATCGTTCTGCTCTGGAAGGCCGCCTCTTACCTTTATATCCATCGCGTTGATGTCTCCCTCTACGTCAACGAGGCCCTCCACTTTATCACCGAGACGCTGAAGGTCCTTTAGGCGAAGCCATGGCAGCTGCGCTCCTGGGCCTGGCCGTCGCGGCCTGTATGCTCTACTTCCCCTACGTCTGGTGCCGCCGGAAGGGGGAGAGCGAGAAAGATTGGGGGCTCGTGTGGTTCATGGGGCCGGGAGCCTGGCGGGACGTGATCGTGGCCCTGCTGCTGACGCTGATCCCTCTCACCATTGTCTCCATGCACTGGCCCGTCCAGTGGGGAGGTCCCGGTCCCCATTCCCCTTCCTTTTGGCGGGCGATCGACAGTCTGGGCGGCGGACTGGCCGCGGCCTTCATTGAGGAGACCTTCTTCCGCGGCTGGCTCCAGACCCTGCTGACCCGGCGGCTGGGGCCATGGCGGGGACTTCTTCTGGCGACGCTGTGTTTCGCCCTCAGCCACCTTATTGTCCTGACAGGCTGGCTGAGGGTGGCGACCTTTTTCCCCGGGCTGGTGATGGGTTTTTTGCGCCTCCGCAACGGCTCCATCCTGCCCTCGATCATTTACCACGCAGTCTGCAACGTCTGGGCCGTATGGTGGGCCCCGATCCCATAACGGCCGGGGGATTCAGGGGGCTGAGATGTGGTGGGCCCCGATCCCCTGATGTCAAGGAGGTTATAAGTCATGCGAACAAAAACTTTTCTGACCCTGTTCTGTGCCCTTCTGCTCCTGTTCCCCGCCTCGGGCATGGCGAATGGGAGAGTGCTGG
>JAEEGY010000019.1 GCA_016280565.1 Fretibacterium sp. | reverse complement strand
GGAGGAATTGCCGGTTGGGTCAGCACCAGCTGCGCCATCAAAAACTGCTCCAGCCTCGTGAACCTCTCCTCTCCGGCAGGCAAGAGCCTCGTGAACCTCTCCTCTCCGGCAGGCGAGAAGTTTCTTGGCGGCATCGCCGGGTGCAACACCGGCCGTGTGGAATATTGCACCGCCCAAGGCAACATCACGAACGGCGGCAACGAAAGGATCCACGTTGGCAGCATCGCCGGCCTGAACCAGAGCGGAACCGTCTCGCGCTGTTCAGGCCTCTCCTGGGTTAGCTCGACGCGGAATTATGTGGGCATGGTGGTGGGCGACAACAAGGAGGACACTTTCGCCGTCGGAACCGTCGTAAACTGCAATTACCTTGCGGATATGGCGAATGGCTATAAGGGCGTGGGCAATGGGAACGGCGGCACGGACACGGGCACAGTTGCACTGAGCCTCGACGAGATGAAGGCCTACACCAGTGGCTTGGGCGACGACTTTGCGGTGTGCAGGGAGGGTATTCTGTCAGGCCTGGACTTTGGCGGAGATGACGACATGGAAGAAGACGCCAAACGCAACAGCTCTTCCAGCGGGTGCAATGCCGGGCTTTGGGGTTTGTGCGGGGCTATGCTTGCCCTGCTCGCTATCAGGAATGAGAATACGCTCATGAGAAAATCTCTTTACTCGCTGTTGGCTGTTGTTTTGTTCTGCGGATGCGCGGCGGCGGATGTGAAGGTCGGCTTTCTGACGAGGCTGAACGTCACCGAGGACGAGTACGAGGACATCGTTATAGAGGAACGGAAAAACGCTGGCTGGCAGCTTCTCTCGTCAAAGCATGATGGTGATGTAGACTTTGTCTTCTGTGATTCCCTTGTGGAGATGCAGATGGCCCTGAGCGGGAACTATATTGACGAGGCCGCGCTTCCGAAGCCCGTGGCGGAATACCTGCTCAACGCCAACCCGGCGTTTACCGTCGCCAGTGCCGAACAGGTGGAACCAGTCTGCCTCGCCTTCGGGTTCAGGGGCGACAGCTCCGCCCTACGGGATAAGTTCAACGAGGCGCTGCGGGACATGAAGGCCGACGGGACGCTTTCGGCGCTGACGGAGAAATATCTCGCGGAGCCGGGGTTGAATGAACCGGAACCGGTGGCGATTGAGCAATTCGACGACGGTGAGACGATCAGGGTGGCGTTGACGGGAGACCTGCCGCCCATCGACTTCGTCGCTGCAGACGGAACACCGGCAGGCTTCAACACGGCGGTCCTTGCTGAGATTGCTCGCCGGCTCCGCATGAACATTAAGCTGTTTGACATCTCCTCTGGGGGCCGGCCGGCCGCGCTCGTAACAGGCAGGGTGGACGTGGTGTTCTGGTTTCGCATAACCCTTGGCAAAGAGCGGCAGATCGACGTCCCGGACGGCGTCCTGCTGTCCGATCCCTATTACGAGTGGGACAAATTCCTGTATATTAAGAAGAAATAGGGACGTCTGAACAGATAAGCACAAAACGCTGCGGGAGTTCCTGTAAGGCTCCCGCAGTATTTTGATTTTACGCAAGACGATCGCGGTGAGCCAACTAGGCCACGGCTCCATCTGTTTGATCTTTCCCATTTTCCATTATTAAGGTTTATAATAAGTTAAACTGAGTTTCCGGACTGTCCCAATCGATAAACGGTGCGGAACTTGGAACTTCACTTGAGGGGAGTTTTAAGATGAAGTTGCCGACATTTCTGGGCGGCGTCCACCCGCCTGAGGGGAAGGCGCTGACCGAGGACAAGGCTATTGAGCGCCTGCTCCCAAAGGGAGACCTGGTCTATCCTCTCTCCCAGCATATCGGGGCCCCCTGCACCCCTGTCGTGGCAAAGGGCGATCATGTGAAGGTGGGGCAGAAGATCGCGGACACAGACGCCTTTGTCTCCGCGCCCATCTTCTCCAGCGTATCGGGCACCGTGAAGGAGATTGGTCCGCGTATGACCATCCCTGGCAGCGTGGACCCCTGCATCGTCATCGAGAACGACGGGCAGTACGAGGAAGCCCCGTCGCTCCTTGAGGAGCTGGACCATAAGCCGGGGCCGGAGGACTACGTCAAACTCATCCGCGCGGCGGGCATCGTGGGCATGGGGGGCGCGTGCTTCCCGACCCACGTCAAGCTCTCGCCGCCCAAGGGCAGCAACATCCGCTGGATCATCATCAACGGCGCGGAGTGCGAACCCTACCTGAGCTGCGACAACCGCCTGATGCTGGAACAGCCGGAGACTATCGTCCGCGGGCTGGAGCTGGTATTGGAGCTCTTCCCCGACGCACGGGGCGTCATCGCCATTGAGAACAACAAGCCTCAGGCCATTGAAGCCATGCGTGCCATGGTGGAGAAATGGAAGAACCCTCGCATCAGCGTCATGCCCCACAAGGTCAAGTACCCCCAGGGCGCTGAGAAGATGCTGATCGAGTCCATCACGGGCCAGGAGACCCCGCCGCCCCCCGCGCTGCCCGCGGACGTGGGCTGCATCATCCTGAACGCCCGCACCACTTATCAGATCTGGCTGGCGCTGACCAAGGGCCGGCCCGTCACCCACCGCATCGTCTCCGTGACGGGGGACGCCGTGGCGGAGCCAAAGAACCTGGAGGTCCCGCTGGGCATCAACGTTCAGGAACTCATCGACGCCTGCGACGGCTTTAAGGAGGACCCTGTGAAGGTCCTGGCTGGCGGTCCCATGATGGGGCTGGCCATGCGCTCGCTGGACGTGCCTGTGGTGAAGGGGACGTCGGGCATCCTGTGTCTGACGGCGAAGTCCGCCTGGATCGCGGAGGAGGGGGCCTGCCTGCGCTGCGGGCGCTGCGTGGAGGCCTGCCCCATGCACCTGGAGCCCACGCTGCTGGACCACGCCGTGCGCCGCCGGGATTACGCGGAGTTCGAGGCCCATAACGGCATGAGCTGCATTGAGTGCGGAAGCTGCGCCTACACCTGCCCTGCCTCCCGCCACCTGGTCCAGAGCTACAAGGACGGCAAGGCGGCCGTGACGGCGGCCCGGCGGGCGGAAGCCGCGGCAGCCAGGGCCAAGTCTGAACAGGAGGCGAAGAAATGAGTAACCTGATCGTATCCACCTCACCCCACATCCATTCCCCGCTGACCACGCGGCAGATCATGCTGTCGGTGCTCCTGGCGCTGGTCCCGGCGGGCGTGATGGGCGTCTGGGTCTTTGGCCTCCCCGCCCTGTGGGTGATCCTCACCTGCGTGGCAGCCTGCGTGCTCGCCGAGTTCATCTGGCAGCGCCTGAACGGGAAGAAGACCACCATCGGCGACCTCTCTGCCGCCGTCACGGGGCTGCTCCTGGCCTACAACCTGCCCCCCTCCATCCCGCTGTGGATGGCCGTGGTGGGCTCTGTGTTCGCTATTATCGTGGTCAAGCAGTTCTACGGCGGTATCGGCTGCAACATCGTGAACCCGGCCCTGGCGGGCCGCGCGATGATGCTCATCTCCTGGCCCATCGCTATGACCACCTGGACACTGGACGGGATCACCACTGCAACGCCCCTGGCTGTGATGAAGGCGGGGGCTGTGGCCACGTCCTGCGCCACAGCGGCGGGCCCCGCGGCGACGATCCCTCCGCTGTGGAACCTCGTCACGGGCTCAATGGGCGGCTGCATCGGAGAGACCTCCGCGGTGCTTCTGCTGCTG
>JAEEGY010000172.1 GCA_016280565.1 Fretibacterium sp. | reverse complement strand
AGCTTCCGCTGATGTAACGCGCGGCGTCGCTGCACAGGAACGCCGCAACCATGCCCACATCCATCGGGTCCCCCACCGATTTGGCGGGGATGCGGCCCAGGATCTTCGCCAACCGCGGCGGGTCGTTGTCCGTGGCCTGGTGGAACATGGGCGTGTAGATCCAACCGGGCGCAATGGCGTTTACCGTGATGCCAAACTCCGCCAGCTCCGCTGTCAGCGTGTGGATCAGGCCCAGCATCCCGGCCTTGGCCGTGGAATAGCCCGCCACCATGGGCTGCCCGATGTAGCTGGTCATGCTGGCCTGGAACAGGATGCGTCCCCTCCCCTGCTTTTTCATGAAGGGCACCGCCGCTTTGGTCAGGGCAAAGGAACCCGCCAGATGGACGTCCAGCACCCGCTTGTACTCCTCCACGGTCATATCCCAGATGAATTTTTTGCAGTGATTCCCCGCGTTGTTCACCAGGATATCGATCCGGCCCTGGTCGCGGACGACCTGCCCGATCAGGGCTTCGGCCTTCTCCGTTTCCATCACGTCAAAGGGATAAAAAGCCACCGCGTCCCCCAGAGGACGAAGCGCCTCTTCGGCATTCTCCGTCTTCCCGCGGCTGGCCACGCATACCTTCGCCCCGGCGCTGGCCAGACAGCGCGTGATGGCCAGCCCCAAACCGGAAGCGCCGCCCGTCACCACCGCCACCTGCCCGGACAAATCGTACCATTTTCTGATATCAAATTCCCGTTCCTGAGCCTCTGTAAATTTCATCATTATCTCCTTTTTAGGGTCAGAGTACGCCGAACTTTGCGAAAGCCTCTGTGACCAGCATACCGCCCTCCACGGCCTTCCGCATGGTCTTCTCCTTGCTGGCCTTGATAAGAGCCAGATTGATAACTTCCTCCATAATCTCCCTGGGAATCACCAGCACGCCGTCCACGTCTCCAAAGACGATGTCCCCGTTGTGCACCGTGACCTGACCGATCTCAATGTCGCAGCGGTAGTCAAAGACATAGGTCCGGACGGAGGAGTCCTGCGCCCAGGTGCCGGTGCAGAAAACAGGGAAGTTCTGTTCCAGCACCTGGGGCGTGTCGCGGGTGTAACCGTCCAGCACCGCACCCACCGCGCCCCGGGCCTTGGCGCTGGCGGTCAGCAGCTCGCCCCACAGCGCGCTGTGATGAGCGCCGGTGGCGATATAGACCTCGTTGGGCTTCAGCTGGTCCAGCGCCTCCGTCATGAAGCCAAAGGGCTTTTTCGGCTCGCCATAGACGTCATTCTCCAGCACGGGGCAGGCGAAGCCCGCCACCTTGAGCCGGTTGTTGGGCTGCCCGTCCTGAACGTAGAAACTCACGGGCACCTGAGACACCAGGGGGCGGATAGGGGCCGGCAAAAACTGGTGCCGGTACCCCATCTGATCCAGAATATCCCCCACAACGGGCGTGTAAAGGCGCTCCTTCATCAGAGCAAACATTTCCTCATCGTTCTGCCAAAGGGCCATCAATGTTTTCCTCCTGTCCTCTTATTTGAACATCAGGTCCGGGAGCCACATAAAGCTCTCCGGGAAATACGTCATGATCAGCAGGGCGATCGCCATGGTCAGATAGAAGGGGATCATCCTCCTGGCCAGGGTCTCTATTTTGATGTTGGAAATGGCCGAGCCGATGAACAGCGTGGAGCCCACCGGCGGCGTCAGAAGGCCAATGCCCAGGTTCAGCACCATGACGACCCCAAGGTGGATGGGAGACAGCCCCATCTGGACCCAGATCGGCAGGATGACCGGGGTCAACATCAAGATCAGGCAGGCCATCTCGATCAGGCAGCCCAAAATCAGCATGAGGATGTTCAGCATGAGGAGGATCAGTATCTTATTGCTCGTGATGGAGAAGAGCAGAGCCGCCACCTTGCCCGGGATCTTCAGGTAGGTCAGCAGATAGGTGAACGCCCCGGACACCCCCAGGAGGATCAGCACCTTCCCCAGGGTTCGCACCACGCCGATGAAAATATTGGGGATATCACGGATACCGAAGCCCTTGTAGATGAACAGCCCCACCACAAGGGACCAGACCACGGCGCAGGCCGCGGACTCCGTCGTGGTGAAGAGGCCGGCGATGACGCCCACCACCACGATCAGCACAGCCATCATGCCCCAGATGGCCCTGCCCAGCGCCTTGAGCGTCGCCATGGGGCTGAAGCGGCCCAGCGTGGGGATATTCATCTTCTTTGCGTAGTAATAGGAGTAGATCATCAGCACCAGCGACAGCACTGCGCCGGGCATATAGCCGGCCACGAAGAGCTGGCCGATGGAGACCTGGGTCACGCCCGCCGCCGCCAGAGTGTAGATCACCATGTTCTGGGACGGAGGCACCAGGATGCACTCCACCGAGCTGGCCATGGTCAGGCAGGTGGCAAACTCCCGGTCATACCCCTGTTCCGCCATCATCCTGATCTCGATGGGCCCCAGGGAAGCGCAGTCCGCGGAGGAGGAGCCGGAGATGCCGCCGAAGAAGAAGGACGCGGCCACGTTCACCATCGCGGCGCCGCCTGTGAACCAGCCCACCAGCTGGCGGGAGAACTCGATCAGCGTGTCCGTGATGCCACCGGCGCTCATCAGCTCCCCCATCAGGATGAAGAAGGGCACCGCCAGCAGGGTGTAGGAGTTCAGGTTGCTGACGAACTTCAGCGCCATCTGCATGGGATTGATGCCCAGATAAAAGAAATCGATGAGGGAAGCGATGCCGATAGCGTAAACGACCGGCACGCGGAGAAAGATCAGCAGCATAAAAACGCCTATAAGGATGATGGTCGCAACTGACGCAGCCGTCATTTCGCCGCCCCCCTCTCCATCCATTTGCCAACGACGCCGAACAGGTTCAGCACACCCGTCACCGGCATGGAAATATACATCACGGAATAGGGCACGTTGATCCCGGCCATGTTGTTGATAGCGCCTTTGCGCGTCAGGGCGCTGCCGTAATAGATCAGGAACACGGAGAAGACGATGATACACGCCGTGCTGAGTATCTCCGTGGATATCAGCCCTTTTTTGCCAAGTTTTTCATCGAACATCGTCACCCTGAGATGCTCGTCGTTCCGAACCGCCAGCGCCGACCCCAAAAGGCTTATCCAGACCAGGCAGAGCAGAGAAAACGGCTCGCCCCAGATGGGGGACCGGCTGAGGACATAGCGGCCAAAGAAGATGGAAAACACAACCGCCACCAGAGCAGCCAATATCAACACGCAGACATATTTAACGAGACCGAAAACCGCAGCGTCCACTTTTCTCCAGACCGATCGAAATGCTGCCACAATAGGCTCCTTTCAAAATTGAAGCTCAGGGGGGACTCCAGATTTAAGCGCCCGCGCCGCGCGGCCGGCCCCCCTGCCCCCCCCCGCGATTGAAGCTCAGGGGGGCCTTCGCCCCCCTGAAACCCCAAAACTCCACGCTGTCGCCAGGACGCAGCGTGGAGTTCGTTCAACGGAAATTAAAAATCACTCGCCCCGCAGAGGGTCACTAATAATCGCCGCTCTGTATCCGGGCAATGATCTTCT
>JAEEGY010000171.1 GCA_016280565.1 Fretibacterium sp. | reverse complement strand
CGCGTGCTCCGCATAGTTCGCCTTTCTTTGTATCTGAAGGTCGCTGAACGTGCGCACATTCTCCGATGAAACTTCAAAGGCGACATCGCCTAAAGAACCGATTGCCACATTTTCACGCCTCCTTTATGGTCCGATAATCACGTTATCGCTGCCCGTGGCTACATTCCCGCCGCAGGCCACCGGGTCGCCGATGCGCCCGGCCTGACGGCCCTCCGCAATGACCGTTCCGCTGCCGCTGGCCAAAACGCTATCATGGCAGCCGTGCGGGATGCCTGGATGGGTGCAGCAGTGAACATCCCAGGCGTGCCCCTGACAGTGAAGCGGCCGGCCATTCACCATGACCGTTGCGCACCCCTCGACGTTCGGACGCGGGGGCCAGCAGGCGTGCCCCGTGCAGATGTCGTTCAATCTTGCCGCCGGCGGCATTGTGAACACCTCTCTAATTTAGATAGATCATCCCGCCGTCCACGTCGATGTTTCCTCCGGCGATGATGCGGATATCCCCCACGGCGTTCACCGTCAGGAGCTTGTTTTTTCGATCATAGGATATCCGCGTCCCGTCCCCGAACGTGGTGACGCGGATATCCTGTTCCCCCACGGGAGGCTTGTTCGCGTCGTCGTAGATGGAGCCCAGGACCGCGCCGGCCTCCAGCCCGTTGCCCGTCATGAGGCAGTACACATGTTCATCCACGTCCAGGTGATACTCGTCTTTGTTCTTCTTTGTGTTCGGGACGATGACGGGAAGCCAGCCGGAAACCATGTTGTCCTTGTCCGGGAAACGCACCCGCGCCATGTGCCGTGTCGGATCGTAAGCTGAAACATAGCCAAACCGCCCGATGCCACCCGGCTCCGTTTGTTCATTTTGCACTGCCCGTCGTCCCCCTTCCGGCCTTATAAGTCTGATCCTCTGAGCAGAACAATCCACCGCTCTCGGACTTGTCCGCCTTCTTTTTCTTCTTCATGGTCTTCTTCGATTCGCCGCCCATGCGGAGCTCCAGCGACGTAGTGTAACCGCCGCTGACGTTATGGGTAGCCTTGTCGATGGCATATTGGCCGCTGAATTTCCCAAAGCCGGAGATCGTGAGATTCTGCCCACCTACAAAGCGGAGGTCGCCCATCATGTCGATCTTTCCGGTGATCTCCTTTTTGTTCGCGTCGCGCAGGCGCTTCTTTGCCACGGTTTTCGCGTCCGCCACCGTGTCCACCCGCTCGTTGATCTCCAGATCGCGACCGTTGCCCTCCGCGTCCTCGTCCTCCTCCACCGCCTCTATCGTCTCAGCCTTCGTGGGATGATGGTAACGAACGCGGGCGGCCTTGTAGGTGTCCGCCGTTTTGGTCCTGAAGCTGTAGCGGGTGATGCGCCTGTCGCCAAACCTGAGCGTGGCGACGGCCTCATGGTCCTCATAGCTTTCCTCGTCATAACAAACGAGCTGCTTGTCCGTGACCTTGACGCCGAGGCCGTAGTCCTGACAGAGGGCTTTTAAAAAGCTCAAATCCGAGGCCTTGTCCTGCTGGCGGCGCTCAAAGGACGGATCGTCCGGCGCGTCCCAAAAGAGCTTCAGCCCGTTTTTATTGGCGATATCCGCCGCGATGGTGGAGAGTTTCACGTTCTCCCAGGCACGGTCGTGCTTCTCCCGGCACATGGGCTTCGTGGTCAGGGACGAAACGCCCTTGATGACCACCACGGTTGGGGGGCCGGAACACTCGATCTCATCCACCGTGAAGGTTCCGCAGGGCAGGGACTCGGTCTTGTCCGGCGCGTCCCACTCCCGCGTCAGGATACTGGCCCTGATCATGTCGCCCTTGCTGGGGAACCATGGATCGCGCCAGCGACCTTCCCTGTCCTCCAGCGTCACGGAGATATCGTCGGCCTTGCCGCTGGCGTTGTCCGTGTAACTGAAAGAGATGAGATAGGGCGCGATGTCCCGCGAGATGTCCTTGCCCTCATAGACGATCACGACCTCCGCGCTGCGAGCCGGGTGCGCGTTCAATTCAGACTCCGCCACCGCCCGTCACCTCTTCCAGGGGGGAAGGGATGTTACAACAGGGACATCCACCTCCGGCACGTTCAGAAGGATGTTCGCGGGCAAAACGGCGTAATCCTGATAATCGGTATTCGCAGCCAAAAGCACGTCCATCAGCTTCTCGCCTCCAAGGTCGGGGTACATCCGCAGGGCGATCAGGTCCCATGTGTCGCCCTGGCTGGTTCTGTAAGTCCGGCTCATGCGAATGCCACCCTTTCCTCGTAACTCTGCATATCGCTCATCACGTCCCGGACGGCCTGGGCGATCCTCTGAGCAAGGCCACGGTCGTCACCGCCGCCACCGTTGACGGTAATGTTGATGGTGGGGGAGCCCCCGACGTAGCTGCTGGAGTTTGAAGGACCGCCGGTGTAGCTGTTGTCCACCGTGTTCCCGCCCCGGAAGTTCACGCCCATCTCCTCGCCGGCCGCGAGCCAAAGT